>DAOMFQ010000064.1:0-6838 GCA_035429905.1 Gemmatimonadales bacterium | reverse complement strand
TGCGTCGCCGTCGTCCTCGCCGCCACGAAGCTCATGTCACGCAGCACGGTCTTCACGCCAAGCAACAGCACACCGCCGCCGGCCATCGCGGCCGAGGGCAGAATGAAGATGGCCCGGTCGATGCCGAAGCGATCGGAGAGGAACCCCACGAGCGGGAGCGCAATGGCGTCGCCCGCCACGTGGATGAAGAGCAGGTAGGCCCCGACGACGGTGGCGCCGATCCGGGCCGGCGCCACGTCGAACACCGCCGCGATGACCGGCCCGTTGTAGAGTGTCAGGAAGAAGAACGCCACCGCGAAGACCGGCACGAAGGTGCCGAGGTCGCGCACCGCCAGCAGCCAGATGGCGAGCGGCCCGCCCACCAGCAGGCCGAGCGACGACACCAGCATCCGCCCCCGGCCGGTGAACTTCCCGAGCCAGTCCGCCAGGAACCCGCCGGCCAGTGTGCCCGCCGTGCCCGCCAGCAGTCCCCACTGACCCAGCAGCAGCGTACCCTGCGCCACAGTGAGACCGAGCGTCCGGGACATGAACGTTGGCGCCCACCCGACCAGCCCGTTCATGCCGAACGACACCAGCGCCCCGCCCACGAACAGATACTTGAGGGTGGGCGTGCGGAGCACGGTATCCACCGCGAGCCGCATTTCGGTGAGCGCGTCGTTGACGCTGCCGGTCGGCGTGAAGTCGAAGCTGCCGTCGGTGCGGCGGGTCCGCCGCACGACGAGCACCAGGTTCCACGCCAGGCCGCAGCCGATACCGCTGGCCAGCGCCGCCATGTCGAGGGTGGAGGTGGCCCCGTAGCGGCGGTCGAGCACCCAGGCCGCCAGGCCGCCGGCTCCCGCGCCGAGGAGGAGGGGCCACGCGGTCTGGAACGCGCCGGCGGCGCCCATCTCCAGTTGTCGCCAGTACTCACGCACGGTCAGCGTCGGGGGCGGGCGGCTCGGGTCGGTGAGCCGTGCCACCAGCGCCGCGAGCAGCAGGCCCGGCACCGCCACCGCCATCATGGCGATGCGCCATCCGTAGAGCGCTTCCAGTTGCCCGCCGAGGGCAATGCCCATCACGCCGCCGATGGGGATGCCGGCGGAGAAGACGCCCAGCGCCACCGCGCGCCGGCGTCCCGGGAAGTAGTCGGCCACGAGTGACGCGGCCGCCGCCGTGAAGGCTGCCGCGCCGATGCCGACCGCCGCTCGGAAGAGGAAGAGCCCCCAGAAGCCGCGCGAGAGGCCGGCCAGGAAGGCGAAGATGCTCCAGACCACCACGCCGGCCGCCGCCACGGCCCGCCGGGAGCGGAGGTCGCTCAGCACCCCGAAGGGGAAGACCGCCACCGAGAAGAGGAGCACGAAGGCGGAGGCGACCCATCCGATATGCGTATCGGTGAGGCGAAGCTCGAACTCGATCGGCGGGACCAGCGCAAACAACACATTGCGGTTGACGTAGCTCAGCAGGTTGAGGAGCGCCAGCAGGGCCAGCGCATACCCGGCGTAGGTCCGGGTCGGCAGCCGGAATGCGGGGAGGCTAGTGGCCACCCCGATCTCCCTTGGCGTCGTCCGCGCGCTGATCGCGGAAGGCGAGCGCGGCACGGTACTCCGTCACCAGGCGGTCCATCATCGCCTCGCGCCGGTCGTAGAGCCGCTTGAGCGGCCGCGGCGCCACGCGCTGGAGCGCGTAGGCGGTGAGGAGGGGCAGGGTGATCGTGTTGTCGGCGTACACCACCACCGTGCCCGGCAGCTGGTCGGGGTCGATCTTCCCCCAGCTGACGGCCTCGTTGGGCGTGGCGCCCGAGAGGCCGCCCACATCGGGGCGCGCGTCGGTCATCTGCAGGAAGTAGTCGTGCCCCCGTTCGTCGATACCGAGCACCTCCTGGATCTGCGGCTCGGTCTGCAGCATGAAGTTCTTGGGGCTCCCGCCCCCGGCGATCAGCACGCCGCTCTTGCCACCGGTGCGCTTGGCCTCGAGCACGATGGCCGCCGTCTCGTTCACGTCGGCGCTCACGTCGAAGCGCAGCAGACTCCCCGCCAGCGCCTGCTCGGCCACGTTCATCCCGATGGAGCTGTCGCCCGGGGAGCTGGTGTAGATCGGCACGCCGAGTTCGTGGGCGCGCGAGAGGACGGAGCGCTTGGAGAGCCCGAGCGCCGCCTCACGCCCCCGGAGGTAGCCCCCGAGCAGGTAGTGGTACTCCGCCGAGCTCATCGCGCGCTGGAACTCCGGCCGCGCCGACACTTCGCGCACGAAGGCGTCGGTGGAGAGCAGCACGTTGTAGTCGAAGAAGATGTCGTAGATCCGCACCACGCCCTTGTCGCGGAGCTCCACGTCGTCGGCATCGTGCCGGCCCTGGTGCAACGCCAGGCCCAGGGCGAAGTGCGCGTCGTGGTACAGGTTGGCGCCGGTCGAGATGATCCAGTCCACGAAGCCGGCCTCCATGAGCGGGATGAGGCAGCTCATCCCGATGCCGGCCGGCGTCATGGCGCCGGTCAGGCTCATCCCCACGGTGGTGTCGGGTTGCAGCATCCGCTGGGCAAAGAGGTGGCACCCCTCGCGGAGCCGCCCGGCGTTGTACGCCAGGAAGGCGTTGTCCACCAGGTCGGCTACCAGCTCCTGGCCGTTGATGGCCGTCGGGTCGATCCGCTTGCCGCGAAGGTAGGGGCCCGAAGGGCGAGTCATGCGGTACTCCGCTGTCGGCTGAGGGTCAGGTCCGCTTGGCGCGGGCTTCGAGAACGATCCGGACCGCCTCTTCGGGATCGTCGGTCACGTGGAACAGCGTGAGGTCGGCCGCATCGATGTTGCCCGCGCCCGCCACCGTACGGGAAAGCCAGTCCACCATCCCCTCCCAGTAGGCCCGCCCGAAGAGCACCACCGGGAACGACTTGACCTTGCCGGTCTGGATGAGCGTGAGCGCCTCGAAGAGCTCGTCCATGGTGCCGTAGCCGCCCGGGAACACGATGAACGCGGTGGCGTATTTCACGAACATCGTCTTCCGCACGAAGAAGAACTTGAACAGCAGGTTCTTCGTGAGGTAGGGGTTGTTGCCCTGCTCGAAGGGGAGCTCGATGTTGCACCCCACCGAGATGCCGCCGGCCTCCTTGGCGCCGCGGTTGCCGGCCTCCATGATGCCGGGGCCGCCGCCGGTGATGACCGGAATCCGGTGCTCGGCGAGCAGCCGCGCCACTTCCACGGCGTCGCGGTAGTAGCGGTCACTCGGCTTGGTGCGCGCCGAGCCGAAGATGGACACCCCGTTCTCGATCGAGGCCAGGTTGTCGAAGCCCCAGACGAACTCGCCCATGATCCGGAGCACCCGCCACGAGTCGCTGACCCGGAGCGCCGTGGCCCGCTGGCGTTCCTCGACGGTGGCGAACCGCTCGAAGAGGAGTTCGTCCTCGGTCAGGCTGCGGTCGCCCGGGCGCCCGGGAGGGGTCGGTGTCTCGGCGGTCATGAGTCATCCACTCCAGTCATTACTGGTTGCCGAACGTCCAGCTGAGCCCGGAGTTTACGCCGTAGTCGTTGCCCGACGTGCCCGCGGGGGGCTGGGTGTCCCAGTTGCCGTAGAACGAGAGGTTCCAGTTGATCTCGCCGAAGAGCTTGAGGAAGTAGGCGGCGTTCGTGTTGAAGAAGAATCGGCCCGGATCGGTCAGCGACGGAATCGCGTTGACGGTCAGGCTCAGCGTGGTCTGCTTGAAGCGCACGTAGCTGAGGGTCCCGAGCAGCATGATGCCCAGCAGGTCCTGGGATGTGGCCGAGGTGACGGAGGACTCGTAGTTCGTGTTCTGGTAGACCATGCCGCCGACGACGCTGGCCCGGACGGTGCTCGACTTCTTAAGATACCTGCCGATGCCCCCGCCAACGTTGGCCTGGAGGCTGATCTGCTGCTCGGCACTCTGCAACCCGCTCGCGAAGCCGGTGTAATACCAGTTGTTCCAGCGCATCAGGTGGGCGCCCACCGCCGTCAGCTGATTGCGGGTCGAGGCGTCGGCACCCGTGCTGCTCGAAAAGTTCGAGTTGAACCCCAGCGCGACGCTCCACCGGGGACGCGGGTAGTTGACGTTGGACGCGATGTTGTAGGTGGTGGTGTTGTTGCCCTTGGCATAGCTGATGCCCGACGTCAGGCTGCCGTTCATGCGGCCAAAGAAGGTGTCGGACGTGCGGCTCAGGCCCGCAATCCTCGACTTGTCGACCACCAGCGTCGTGCCATCGGGCCGGTCGATCTCGACCAGCACCGAGTCTGTTCCCTCGACCGGGCGCGCCGAGATGTGCCCCGAGAGAATGGAGCCGTCGTCGAGTTCCACCAGGAAGAGCTGCGGGCTCTCGAGCCGCGCGATGCGCGTCCAGTTCACGGAGACTGTCCCGTCCACGTAGTCGAGGCTCACGTACACCGCCCCGGCGTCCATCGTCTTGATCTCGCAGGTCATCCGGTCGCCGTTCTTCATGTAGAGCACGTCCTCCTTCGGGCCGGCAGCCGTGGCCGGGCCAATGAGGAGGGCGGCGCCCAGAAGGGCGGTTCCGACGAGCATGCGTGCTCCTGATCCGGGAGACGTGGCGCGACGGGGGGAATATTACCGCTCTTCTCGTCGCCCGACACCCTCCCGGCCTCAAGTCTGGCACCTTTCTCCCTTCTCCTTCCGCCCCTCCAAGTCCGTAATGCATTTCTCCTTCCTCTCAGTCCTCCGTCCTCAGTCCTTCTATATTCCCGGCATGTCCTCCCACGCCCCCCACCCCGGCGCCGAGACGTACCGCGGATCCTGGGGCGGACTCCTGGCCGGGGCCGCGATCCGGGCCTTGGTCAATCCGCGGCTGGCGCTCGACTTTCTGAAGGCCGGTTGGGCCTTCCGCCGCCGCCGCTGGTGGGCCGATCCACCCTTCCTGCCCGTGCCCGACCGCACCTACCTTCGCTGGCGGATGTACACCGCCTACGGCGCGGAAGACGCCGTGCCACCGCTGGAGGACCTCGTTCGGTTCGTCCGGTGGCGGCGGGAGACGATGGGCCTCTGAGTACGGTGCCACGGCGCCCGACGGATTCCAGCCGCCCCCGGGTCGTCATCGTGGGCGGCGGCTTTGCCGGGCTGTACGCGGCCAAGGCGCTCCGGAATGCGCCGGTCGCCATGACCGTCGTGGACCGGACCAACTACCATCTCTTCCAGCCGATGCTCTACCAGGTGGCCAGCGCCGCCCTGGACACCAGTGACATCGCATCGCCGATCCGTTCCATCCTCCGGCACCAGCCGAACACCGAGGTGCTGATGGCCGAGGTGACGACGGTGCACCGTGCGGCGCGCCGCCTGGAGCTGGCCGACGGCAGCGAGCTCGCCTACGACTATCTCCTGCTCGCCCCCGGCGTCCGCCACTCGTATTTCGGACACGACGAGTGGGAGGCCTCCGCTCCCGGCCTCAAGACAGCCGACGACGCCGAGGAGGTGCGACGGCGGGTGCTGCTGGCCTTCGAGGCAGCGGAGCGCGAGACTGACATCGAGAAACGCCGCGCGCTCCTGACCTTCGTGGTGGTAGGCGGAGGGCCGACTGGAGTCGAGGTGGCGGGGGCACTGGCCGAGATCCGGCAATACGCGCTGAAGCGCGACTTCCGCCGGATCGACCCGCGGGCCGCCACCGTCATGCTGCTGGAGGGCGGGCGCCAGCTCCTGCCGAGCTACCCCGCCCACCTCGCCGACGAGGCGCGGGAGTCGCTCCGGCGCCTCGGCGTGGACGTCCGCACCGAGACCTTCGTGACCGACGTGCAGCCGGACCACGTGAGCGCCGGCAGGCTGGTCATCCCGACCCACACGGTCGTCTGGGCGGCAGGAAACCGCGCCAGTCCGCTGCTCGCTTCGCTGGGTGCGCCGCTCGACCGGTTCGGGCGGGCCCTGGTCGAGCCCGACTGTTCCATCCCGGGGCACGCCGAAATCTTCGTGCTGGGGGACGCGGCGGCGTTCCCGACTGGCAAGGGTGATTTCCTCCCCGGACTCTGCCCCGTCGCCATCCAGCAAGGGAAGTACGCCGCCAGCGCCATCCTGGCGGACATCCGCGGTAAGCCCCGTCGGCCCTTCAGGTACACTGACAAGGGACAGCTCGCGGTCATCGGGCGCGGGCGCGGCGTGGCCGACCTCGGCAGGCTCCGCTTCAGCGGGTTCCCCGCGTGGATCGCCTGGATCTTCATCCACATCTTCTTCCTGATCGGCTTCCGCAACCGGCTCGTGGTGCTCATCGACTGGGCCATCTCGTACGTCACCTACGCGCGCGGGGCCCGCGTCATCACCGGCCGCGATCACCGCCCCGCCATCGGGCATCCCGGGTGACCCTCACCGCCGCACAAGTGAAGACGAAGGCCGCAGAGCTGGGGTTCGTGGCGTGTGGGATCACCGACCTGGGCCCCTCGGCGCGCGCCGCCGCGCTCGATCACTGGCTGGCGCGGGGGTACGGCGGCAACATGCGCTACCTCCACCGCCAGGCAAAGAAGCGGAAGGACCTGCGCCTCATCGACCGCGTAGCCACGCGAGCCATTGTTATTCTTGATAACTACTACTACACAGAGAAGGCAGAAAATGCGCGGAGTCCGATGATAGCGCGGTATGCTCGTAGTACCGACTACCACTCTGTTACGCTCAATAGAATCAATGTTTTAGCCGACATGCTCAGAACAGCTGGCGCCAAGACAGCCCGGCCCTACGTGGACACCGGCCCCGTGCCGGAGCGGGAGCTCGCCGAAAGGGCCGGACTCGGCTGGATCGGCAAGAACACGATGCTGCTCCGTCCGGGCGTCGGCTCCTGGTTCGTCATCGGCAGCATCTTCACCGACCTCTCGCTCGAGATCGATCCACCCTTCAGCACCGACCACTGCGGCAGCTGCACCAAGTGC
>DAOMFQ010000063.1:2311-11605 GCA_035429905.1 Gemmatimonadales bacterium | reverse complement strand
CGAGCACCTCGCCCTCGCCCATCAGCACCAACGCCACGTGGCTCAGGGGCGCCAGATCGCCGCTGGCGCCCACGCTGCCCTGCTCCGGAACGACCGGCACCAGTCCCGCGTTCAGGACGCCGAGGAGCGACTCGACCAGGGCGGGGCGGACGCCGCTCGTGGGCCGGAGCAGCACGTTGGCCCGGAGCAGCATCAGCCCCCGCACGACTTCCGGCGGCAGCGGCGCGCCGACGCCGGCGGCGTGGCTGCGCACCAGGTTCACCTGGAGGCGATCGAGGTCTGCTGGCGCGATCCGGATGTTGGCCAGCTTCCCGAAGCCGGTGTTGATGCCGTAGATCGTCTGCCCGGAGGCCAAGGCGCGTTCGATGCGCGCCCGGCTCGCGTCGAGGGCCGCGAACGCGGCGGGCCGAACGCCAACGCGGCACGCAGGGATGCGTGCCGCGCGGACGACGTCGGTAATGCTGAGCGAGTGGCCATCAAGCAGCAGGGAGTCGGTAGGCATCAGCCGAAATTGCCCCGACGCCCCTGCCGGCACAAGGCCGGACTACCGGCGCACGGTGACCCCCGACGGGCGGGCCGTGCGCACCCCTCCGCCCACCACGAGTTCCGGGTTGCCCGGATCGGTCTGGTACGCCCAGTCCATGATCAGGAAATCCTGCCCGACGTGGGTCACGCGAAGCGCCCCATACCGGGCGAAGGCGTCGCCGCCGCTCATCTCGAAGACGTATCCCCAGCCGACCCGCGCATCGATCGGGGCCGGGCTGTACACCTGGTTCGGCGCCCAGTCGATGTCGGTCAGGTCGCCGACCGGCGCATTGCCGTAGAACTCGACCCCGGTGCCGGCCCGTACCGGCCGGAGCCGGAGGCCGCCGACGCCGTTGCGCTCGACCACGAAGTCGATGTCCGGGGCGTTGCCCGGGCCCACGAGGCCCAGCTCGTTCGAGGACACCAGCATGTTGCCGTTGAGGTCCTTCCAGAAGCGGAAGCCGCTCTGGGCCAGCGACACCTCGGCCGCGTACAGGACGACATTGCGGGCGTCGGGCCGCGGCGTGTCGGCGCGGATCGGCGACCAGAGGCTCTCATAGCCCTCCACGCTCACCGCCGTGACGGCAAAGCAGCGCGGCTGCCCGTTGGGCAACGCACCGGCCACGAATTCCGGGGCCACGGTGGTGCCCTCGAGGAACCAGTCGACATCGCACAGGTCCTGGTCGAGGTCGTACGCCGCGCTGTAGATGCGATAGTCCGAGAACCGGGCCGGCGCGGCATCGTGGGCGTTGTCGGCCCAGGCGAGCGCGATGGCGCCGTCGAGACTGACGCTCAGCAGCGTGGCCGGCGCGGGCAGGGTCAGCCGCTCGTCGATCGTGATGGTCGGGCTCGGAGCGCTTTCATACCCGCTCAGGTCCTCGGCGGTGACGTAGTACTGCAGGTCGGGCGGTCCGTTGTCGTGGAAGGTGTTCGAGGTGGTCGATCCGCGGAGACCGAAGGCGTCGGCCGTCGACCCGCGGGAGTACACGTGCCAGACGGCAAGATTCGGATTGCCGTCATCGATCCAATCCAGGAGGAGCCCCGACGGCGCGGTGCCGGTGCCGATGGGCTCGACGGTGTAGTACAGCGCGGCCGGCGGCAGGACGCCACCCGGAGGAGGCCCGCCGACGTCGTTGTAGGTGTCGCAGGCGGCGAGCATCAGGACGGCCGCGGCGGCCGAGGTCAAGCGCATCAGGATTCCTCGCAATGGGGACGCCCGCAGAAACGCACGGTCCATGCCACCGGGTGCCCAAGTGTAACTCTCTAATCCAGAATAACTTAGGGTTTTCGCAAGACCCGGATGCGTCCGCTCGGGGGGACGCCTCGGGCCGCCTACTGGTTGTAGTCCAGCTTCATCGCGGGGAGGTCGGTCAGCGCGATCGAAAAATAGAGCGACACGTTGCCGTTCGGATTGCGCACGAAATTGAAGGAGGCGCGCCATTCATGCAGCTCACGCTCCAGGCGGATGATCTGCGACTCGAAGGTGCCGTCAGTCACGTTGTACTGGGTGGACCACGACACGCCCCACAGCGGGGTCGGGGAGAAGGTCGTGCTGAACCCGATGTTCGACTGGTCGGGCCCCGAGGTCTGGCTCTTGACGAGGGTGTAGCTGACGTTGGCCCGGAAGGCGCGCCCCAGCGGCGTGCTGCTGGGATTGTATCCGTAGATGGCCTCCGGCCCGGGCCGGACCGGGCGGTAGGTATCCGCCACATACCCCTGGAGCTCCTCCTGCGGGACGGCGCTGGTCCCGCTGGCGGACATGCCGAAGAGCCGGAGAATCGGAGCAAAGGTGGCCGCCGACATTGCGAAACTCAGGTTCACCTGTTCGAGCGCGAAGTCGAAGGAGGTGGACTGGTACCCGACCGGACCATCCCAGAGTCCATGGGTCACCGCGAGGTTGAACCCGGGCAGCAGGTCGCTCTGGAACGAGTTGGTGAGCGTGGACGTGACCCAGCCGGTGCGCCCCGGTTGTTTCGCCTGCTCGAAGTCGTAGGACACCGGGCTGGTCACGATGCTCAGGACCCGGACCTTCGTGCCGGGATCGACGAGCGAGGTGTCGGACTGGGGGTTCACCTTCTTGCCCTCGATGTTCTGCCCGAGGCCGATGGACAGCCGCTCGACGCGCGGGCTGGTGAGGCCGTACGGCCCGATGACGAGCGAGGTAGCGGCCGCGAAGTCCGCCGGGATGTCCGCCGACGGCGCCACCGAATACGAGATCACCGGCGAAAAACTGTGCCGGATCCGCTGCATCCCCGCGAAGCCGGGATAGAACCCGAAGAAGGTGGGGCTCGACGACAGGTTGACCGTGAATCGCTTGGCCTGCGCCACGTAGGCTCCGTCGGTGCGCTGGTTCCGGATCAGGAACGGCTCGCCCGCCACCACGTTCGTGACGCCCACCGAGGGCTGCAGCTTCCAGGACCCGCGAAAGAGCAGCGGGAGGTTGATGCCGGTGTCCCAGTCCAGGCCGGTTTCGTACCGCCCGTCATACGTCGTGGCCACCAGGAGGGAGTCGCCGGGATTGCCGGGGTCGGGCACCCAGGTGGAGTCCGAGAACAGCACGTCGTTCTTGAAGTCGGTTACCCGGACGGCGTTCCGCCAGTTGAAGCTCCAGAGCCGGAACGGCGTCTCGAGGTTGAGCGTCGTCGAGCGCGAGTCGGCATTCACGGACAGGGTGTCGACCCCGCCGCCGGGAAGTGCGACGATCCGGTCCGCGAGCGGCAGGTTGCTGCCCCACTCCGTCGTGAACGAGAGCCCGGGCGTCCAGGTCACATGCTCGCCGATGTCCACCGGCTTGGGGCTCAGCGTGACCGCGGGGAGCTGGATCGTGGCGCTGTTGTCCGAGAGGTTCTGGCGGAGATTGCCGCCGAGGGTCAGCGTGCCCCACGTGTAGCGGTGGGTGTAGTTGAGCGCGCTGGTGATCTGCTGCGTGGTGATCAGCGGATCCACCGCGTTCTGCGTGACGACGCTGCTGTTGGTCACGTAGTTCAACGACAGGTTCAGCGACGTGTTCAGCGAGAAGACCTGGTGGTGGTCCCAGAGCACCCCGGTCGAGCGACCGCCCCCCGAGGCCCACTGCCGGCTGAGCCCGATCGAGCCGGTCGTGAACCGGTCCAGCCAGCGGTATTGCCCGTAGAGCCCGAGCGTGGTGTAGCGCTCGTCGAGCCAGTCGAAGCGCGCCGTGAGGTCGAAGTAGTCGCTGGCGGCCCAGTAGTAGCCGATGTTGGAGATCTGGCGCTTGAAGGACGGCGTCGGCCGCACGACGTCGCTGATGCCGATGCGGGGGATGAGGATGCCCGAATGCCGGTCGGGCCGGCCGTCCTGAAAGACGAACGGCAGCCAGAGCACCGGGACGTCGCGCACGTACAGGACGGTCGGCCGGGCCACCATCACCTGGCCGTGGATCCACTTCACTTCCCCCGCCGAGAAGTGATAGTGCGGGTCGGGCAGGTCGCAGCTGGTGATTTCGCTGGAGTGGGCGTAGATCCGCTGGGAGCTGGAGTCCTCCGCGATGCTGCCGCGCAGGAACCACTCGGTGCCTCCCTGGTCAAAACTCGTCAGGGCGCCAGTGACGACGCCCCGCTTGTCCGTGGTGTAATACCGGATGTCCTTCCCCACCAGCACGTTGCCCTCGCTGAACAGCATGGGCGATCCGCGCGCCTCGAGCAGGCCCCCGGCGTCCAGGTAGTCGATCTCCTGCGCCTCCAGGGTCGACCCTTCCCGCTCGGTCCGCGCGTCGCCCACCAGCAGGATCCGTTTCTCCTGCGCGAAGAGGGTGACGGAATCGGCACGGTACCGTGTCACGATGAAGCCGGGCCGCTGCAGCAGGAGCTGCATGGTCGAGTCCGGCCCCGGAAAGGGGAACACCGGCGCGGTGGGGAGGCCCAGTCGACGGGCGGCGGCGGTGTCCACGGCCTGGCCGCTCTGGATCTTGGCGCGGGCTGCCGAATCGGTGAGCGCCCCTGCGGGAGCGGCGGAATCCTGGGTGACCCTGGCCGGCTTCGCGGGCTTGGCGGGCACCTGCGCCGCGGCCGGTGCGCCCCAGGCGACCAGGACGATGACCACGGCCGCGGCCGCCCGGCGGAGCCGCCGGCGGTGCATCAGGACGGCCCCGGCGAACCCCACCTCGTAGAGGACGAGGATCGGGATGGTCATCATGAACATGGACAGCACGTCCGCGCCCGGACTCAGGAGCGCGCCCGCGCCGAAGGCGAGGACGACCTCGAAGCGCCGGAACCGGTTGAGCGCCGCCGGGGTGACGAGCCCGAAGCCCGCCAGGATGGTGATGACCAGGGGAATCTCGAACGAGAGGCCCAGGCCGATGAGGATCTGGACCACGAAGCTGAAATAGGCATCGTAGGTGATCATCGGCTGGAGCGCCGCCGTCTGGAAGCTGAAGAGCACCCGGAGCGCCTGCGGCACCACGTACACGTACCCGATGGCGGCCCCGACGACGAACAGCAGGGTCCCGACCAGCAGCGCCGGCACGAAGGCGCGCCGCTCCTTCTCGTACAGCGCCGGGGACAGGAACCCCCAGACCTGGTAGAGCAGGAACGGGGACGCGAGCAGCAGCCCGATGAGGAAGGAGAGCTTCAGCACGATCATCACCGGCTCGGTCGGGCTCAGGACCGTGAGCCGCCCGTCGGGCAGGTAGGGTGCGATCGGTGCCTTGAGGAGGGTGACGAATTCGAAGCGCTGGACGACCCAGAACCCGACGGCAAACCCGACGATGACGGCCGCCAGCCCCTTCAGGATCCGCGAGCGCAGTTCCTCGAGGTGATCGAGGAAGGGCATCTCGCCGTGGGAGGCGGCCATCGGTCCGGTCGGCGTCGGGCTACTGCCCGAGCGCCTTCAGGCGGTCGCGGGCGAGCGCGGCCTCGTTCGACGTCGGATACTTCGCGATCAGCCGCTGGTAATACCCGCGCGCCGCTGCGGTGTCCCGGGCGGACTCCGCCATGGCGCCGAGCCGGTACAGCGCGCTCGCGGAACGCGCGGAGGCCGGATAGCGATCGGCCACCTGGGCGTAGTAGGCCGCCGCGGAGTCGGGCGACTCCGTGGCAAAACTCTCGCCGATGAAATAGAGCGCGTCGGGGGCTTCGGGCGCCGTGGGGTACTGCTGGAGGAACTGGCGGAATCCAGCCCGCGCGGTGGCGTTGCTGCCCCGCCGAAGCTGTTGGAGCGAGGCCTCGTACATCTGCACCGCCGTCGGGTTCCCCGCCCCGGCCGCGGCGTCAGGCGTGCCCGGCAGCTGCTGGCCGCGGGCGTCGAGCTCGCCGCGGAGCTCGCTCAACCGGCGGGTGCTCTGCCCGGTCAGCTCCTGGACCTGCAGCAGCTGCTTCTGGACGTCATAGAGCTGGCCCAGCGTTTCCCCGCGGAACGCCTGCAACGACGCCCCCATGGCGGCCAGCGAGTCGTTGGCCTGCTGCTGCAGGGCGATGACCTGCGACAACTGGGCGGCGCGAAGGGAATCGCGCCGCTCCTCATCGTCCTGCATGGTGGTGAGCTGCTCCTCGAGCCGGCGCACGTCGCTCCGGAGGGCACAGCCCCCCAGGGCGACGGTCGCCAGGACGAGTGCCAGGGTGGGGCGACCGATCACTTCGGCGCCACCAGGTTGGTGCCGCCGGCCGTCGGCGTGAACTGGTCGTTCCGGTTCTCGGCCCACGCGGCCTCGTTGTCCGCCGGATTGACCGGGCGCTCCTCGCCGTACGAGACGATGCTCATTTGCGACGCGGCCACGCCCTTGTTGGCCAGGTAGCGCTGGGCGGCGGCCGCGCGGCGATTGCCGAGCGCGAGGTTGTACTCCACCGAGCCGCGGTTGTCGCAGTTGCCCGCGATCAGGATCTTGAGCCCGGGGTTGGCCATCAGGATGGCGGCCTTCCGGTCGAGGCCAGCCTGGTCTTCCGGCTTGATGTCGGCCTTGTCATAGTCGAAGTGGATGTTCGCGGTCAGTTCGGCCGTGAGCTGGCTCTGCAGCTGGGCGGCGGCGCGGGCGGCGGCCTCTGCGGCGGCCCGGGCGCGGGCCTCGGCGGCATTGATGGAATCCTGGCGCATCCGGGCCTTGATCGCCGTGCTGTCGACCGTCGGCGGGGGAGCAGGGGCGGGCGCGGGCGCCTCGGGGGCCTTCTTGCCGCCGCAGGCGGCGGCCGCCACGAGGGCGAAGAGCATCAGGGAGCGGGACTTCATGGGGACAACTCCGTTCAGGGGGTGAGTGCCTAGGGCGTGGCCCCGCCGAGTCGGCGTGACCAGTGAGGGAGGCGGACGTCGCCCGACAGCGCCAGCTGCCGAATGCGCCCAGTCTCGGTATCGATGATCCACACCTGCCGGCGGCCGCTGCGATCGGACACGAACGCCAGGTGCCGGCCGTCGGGCGCCCAGGTTGGATCGGAATTGCGGCCGCTGGACGTCAGTTGCCGGATGCGCCTGCTGCCGACGTCGAGGATGAACACCTGCGGCGCCCGGTCGATGTCCCGGTGAAACGCCACCGACGCACCGTCCGGCGACCACTCCGGCGCGTTCGAGGACCCGGTGGCCCCGTAGTCGTAGGGCGCCAGCAGTTCCTGGTCCGTGCCGTCGGACGACATGACGTAGATCTGCGGCGTTCCTGCCCGCGTGGACACGAAGGCAATCCGCCGGCCGTCCGGCGCGTACGTGGGCGAAAGGTTATCTGCGAAGCGCCCCACGGTCAACCGGCGGAGACAACACTGGTCCGCCACGTTCACCGCGTACAGATCGGTGCCGCCCTGCTGGTCGGTCCTGGCGAACGCCAGCGTGCCGCCATCGGGCGAAAACGCCGGGGTGAAGTTCAGCTGGGATTCCGTCCCGGTCACCGTGCGCCCGGCACCCGTGGCCAGGCGCTCCACCACGATCGGGCCCATCCCATCGAGGAACTTCGTGTAGGCGATCGACTGTCCGTCCGGGGCCCACGTCGGGGACAGCGCGGTCTCGGAGGCCGGTGTGACGGCGGTCACGTCTGCCCCGTCGCTGTCAACCCGGTAGGCACGCTTCCCGAGCAGCACGAGTACCCGGGTGGCGGCGACCCCGGGCGTGCCGGTCACCCAGCGGACCACCTCATCGGACACCTGGTGCACCGCCATGCGGAAATCGGGCGCCGCCAGCGCCGGGACGACGAACGCCTGCTGTTGCCGCACGGTCCCCGCACCGATCGCGTGCAACCGCACGCTGAGCCGCGTGCCCTCGGACCGCAACTCGACGCCGTATTCAGCGCCCAGGGTCCGGTAGAGGTCGTAGTTCACGGCGCCGGTCCCGCTGCCCGCGTCGCCGGGCGCCAGGACGAGCACCTCGAAGCGGTCGCTGTAATCGAGATCGCGCTGGAGGATGGCCCGCACGGAATCGAGGCCGGGGCCGGGGAGCACCACGAGGCGGGGTCGCGTGCCCGCCGTGTAGGTGATGCCGACGCGCACGCCGCGGTCGGCGGGGTCCTGGGCGGCGAGCGGCCCGGCGACCAGCGCCAGCAGGCCCAGCGCGAGCAACGCCCTCACGAGCCGGTCCGCGGGGTGAAGAAGAAGCTCACCGGGAGCACGTCCGCCTCGTAGCCGTCCGGCAGGGGGCCGAAGGCCCGCGCGTTGCCCGCGGCCTCGATGGCGCCCTGCGCGCTCAGGTCGAAGCTGAAGTTTCCGGAGGGAGTGACGAACCGGATATCGCGCACGCTGCCATCCCGCATGATGAAGAAGCTGACCTCGGCCCGGAGGCTCTGGTTCCCGCCGGGGCGATCCCAGCGGCGATAGACCTGGGCGACGATGTTCCGGAGATATTCCGGATAGGCGAATTGCAGCCCGGGCGTCTTGATGTTCACCGCGTCGGTCCCGGTGCTCGGCGTCTCGCCCGGCGCCGGCGCCACCTGCGACTGCGAACGGGGCGCCGGCTCCCGCTTCACCGGATCTGGCTCCGACTTGGGTCCGGTGGGCTTCGGCTTCGGCGGGGCCTTGGTGGGCACCGGGACGGCCGTCGTCTTGGACGGCTTCGGCGCCGGCGGACCGGGATCCGGCTGTTCCGCCGGGCGGGAGACCGCCTCGGGAGCGGGTCGGGCGTTCGGCGACGGTCGTGGCGCCGCGACGAGCTCCACGGCGTAGACCGGTGCCATCGGCGTGGGCGTCTTGATCTCGGCGACGACGAGCAGCAGCACCGATGCGTGGATGAGCGCCGTCCCGGCCGCTCCCGCCACCACGTCGGGCGCCCGGCGCCGCACCGCGATGGGTCGGCTCACCGCGCCTGTTCCTCCTCCTCGGCCACCAGCCCCACGTCCTTGATTCCCGAGTTCCGGATGACGGCGAGGACCCGGACCACCTCACCGTACGGGACGCGCTGGTCGGCGCGAAGGTACACGCCGGACGGCTTCCGGCTCTCCACCAGCGTCCGGAAGGTGACACGGAAGTCGTTGTAGCTGACGCGGGTCTGGTCGATGAAAATCCGGCCCTGGCGGTCCACCGACACGACCATCCCCTCGCTCGACGGCAGCGGACGCGCCTCGGCCCGCGGCAGCTGCACGTCCACGCCGCCGGTCATCATCGGTGCCGCGATCATGAACACGATGAGGAGCACGAACGCGACGTCGACCAGCGCAGTGACGTTGATGTCCGCGTTGGGGCTCATGTCGTTGTCGCCGGACCCGCCGAGGCTCCCGAGGCGGGCCATCTAGATCAGCCCCTCACGCGCCATGCTGCCGATGAGCTCGTTGGCGAAGCCCTCGAGTTCCCCGGCGAAGACGCGCACCCGGTGGACGTAGTAGTTGTACGCCATCATGGCGGGGATGGC
>DAOMFQ010000063.1:0-2211 GCA_035429905.1 Gemmatimonadales bacterium | reverse complement strand
ATCCCCTCGCGGAAGAGGCGGTTGTAGGGCGAGGGCGGCTGCTTCATCAGGATGGTGTAGGCCTCCTGCAGCCGGGTGGTGCGCTCGAGTTCGGTGAAGAAGCGGTCGGCCTGACGGCGGATGCGGCGAAACTGCCACCACTTGAGGCCGATGATGAACCAGGAGATGACGGAGAAGAGGAGGGTAATCGCGAGGACGACCTTGGTCTCGCCGCTCGACATCTTCAACAATTCGAGCGCCGAGCGCGGAACCGCGCCACCGACCTGCAGGAGCATTACCCCTCCGTTCGAAACCAGTTCATCAGCATGGCGAGGCCGTCGTCGAATGACACTTCGGGCCGCCAGCCGAGCTCGTCGGCGGCCTTCTTCACGTTGAGCGCGCTGCGGAGGATCTCGCCGGGACGGGCGGCTTCCATCCGGAGGTCCGGCGTGCGGCCCACGACGCGGCCCACGGCCTCCGCCAACTCGAGCACGGTGCGCTCGATCCCCGTGGCGATGTTGAAGGCCCGGGTGTCGTGGTCGTCCCCGCGGCGGAGCGGGGCATCACTGGCCAGCACGTTCGCGCGGGCGACATCCCGCACGGAAACATAATCACGCGTCTGGGTTCCGTCGCCGAAAACCGAGAGCGGCTGCCCCGCCAGGAGGCGGGACACGAAGATCGACACCACCCCCGCCTCGGACTTGGGGTCCTGCCGCGGGCCGCAGACATTCGCATATCGGAGCGCCACGCCCTCGAACCCGTGGAGTGCGCCCAGCGCCCGGAGGTAGTGTTCCCCGGCGAGCTTGCTCACGCCGTAGGGCGACACCGGCCGCTTGGGGGCCGACTCGGGTGTCGGGATGACATCGGGATCGCCGTACACCACGCCGCCGCTGCTGGCGAACACCACCCGCCGCACCCCGCCCTGCCCGGCCCCGTCGAGGATGTTGACGAAGCCGGCGATGTTGATGTCGGCGTCCGCGGACGGCTTCTCGACCGAGAAGCGGACGTCGATCTGCGCGGCGTGGTGATTGACCACGTCGAATCCGCCGGTGGCCACCGTGGCGCGCGCCAGGTCGGAGCGGATGTCGGCGGTGATGAGGGGCACGCCTTTCGGGACCTGCGACGCCTTGCCCCGCGACAGGTCGTCCAGGACGGTCACGTCCCACCCGGCCGCCAGGTACGCCTCTGCGATGTGGGAACCGATGAAGCCGGCGCCGCCGGTCACGAGTACGCGTCGAGCCATGTCCTGCCTCAGGGGTGAGGGTAAAACGGAGCACGCGGGGCCGACCCGCTCTGGGTGGGTGGCCCCGCGTGCTCGGGGTACGGAAACGACACCAGGTTCAGTTCGGCAGCTTGGCGACCTGACGTGCGTGCGTCCCGGGCACGATGCGGCCGGCCATGAGCCGGACGATCAGCGCGGACGACGTGTGCTCGCCCACCCGGACCACCTGGAGGCGGGCCAGCGGCTCGGCCACCGTGGCAGCGGCATCGTAGCGCTGCGCGGGCGTGCTCCAGAGCTCGAAGACGTCGCCCGGGGCCACGCCGTCGGCCCGGCCCTTGTCCAGGAACAGGATGGTCTGCTGCTCGGTGAGGATGTCGTCATTGCGGGCCTGGATGACCTCGGCCTCGATGCCGTCGGAGACGGGGACCGCGCGGGCGCTCCCGCCGGGCACGAACCGCTCCAGCGGCAGGGCCACCTGGTTGATCCGGATCTGCTTGTACTGCGCCAGGACGACGGCCGTGGCCTGCTTCGGGCTCACCTCGACAACCTGCGCCACACCGGTGGGGACAATGACGTTGCCGTAGCCCGTGTAGCTCGTGATCTGCTGCGCGATGAGCAGCGAGTCGCCCACCTGGTACGCGGCGCCCTTGGGCGGCGTGATGCCGATCCGATGGAATTGCTGGGCCGTCGTGGGCGATTGCACCGTGGGAATGTCCGGCGGCGTCACGTTGCCGAGCACCTCGCCGAACGGCAGCTTCTGGTTTTCGGTCAGGAAGCCGGCGGAATAGAACTCCCCGGCCCTGAGCGGACGATACGACTTCTCGGCGTACGCGACCAGCATCTGTTCGGAGCGCATCTGTTCGTTGCTCTTGCCGAAGAGCAGGGTCGGGTCGCCGGGGATGGTGCAGGTGAGGTTGCCGAGGCGGTCGGAGGTTTGGGCGAGGCCGAGGGTGTCGAGGTGCGCGGCGATGGCGGCGGCGACGCGGCTTTCGTATCCGGCGAGGCCGGGG
>DAOMFQ010000062.1:2011-11724 GCA_035429905.1 Gemmatimonadales bacterium | reverse complement strand
CGCTTGCCGTCCTGCTCGATGAAGAAGGAGCCCCGGTGGCCGTGCTCTTCGTGGGCGATCGGACCCGCCGAGTAGGGGCGCACAGCGGTGCGCCCCTACTCGGCGGCGGCGGCGGTATCGATCGCCGCCGCGGCCGCCCGCGCGCTGTCCTGCGCGTCCATCGCCTTCTTGACCACCGGCGCGCCGGGCACCGTGGACTGGCCGATGACGCTGTCGGTCTCCCGTTCGGTGCGGCCCGTGCTGGTCTTGTGGGTCGTCGTACAGGCGCCGCAGGCGAGGACCAGCGCGAAGACCTGTAGGGGCGCACCACGGTGCGCCCCTACGAGCCACCCCGCCCTCATTTCACCGCCGCGACGAACGCCCGGAACATCTTCCACCCCGCCTCGTCGTACGTCCGCGCCGCGCCAGCGGGGCGCGGGCAGCCGGAGCTGGGCGGCGCGGTGATAGTCTTTGTGCCGAGGGAGTCGCGAATGGCGATCCACCAGGAGCCGCCATCCATGCAGCCCGCCACCCCGCCGGTGGGCACGCGGGTGACCCCGGCCGGCGGTGCGCGCTCGGCGCGGGTGGTGTCGGGGGCGTATCGCCGGCCGCCGGGTGGACCCGCCTTGGCGCGGGCCGCCACCAGCGAATCCACGCTCCTGAGCTCGCGGGTCCAGTTGACGGTGCCCTTCTGCTCCGGCACCCGGCACACCCAGGCCGGTCCGTCCTGATAGCCTTTCACCCACGTCTTGCAGCCGTACAGACTGTCCATCCGCGCCCGCTCGGCGACCATCGCCGACTGCATCTTCCGCCATTCGGCGGCGCTGTCGGCGGCGGAGCGGCGGCCGGCGTCCGCCGGCACGAAGGCGCGGTACCAGACCAGCATCTGGCCCGTGACGGTGCCACTCGACTGCTGCCGCCACACCAGCGCGGGACCGGGGCCACCCAGCCCGTAACTCGCCGCGAACCGCACCACGCGGCCGCTCGTGACCGGCGCCGTGTCGGGGTAGGTCACGGCCCAGGGGCTCGGTTGCGGGGGGGCCACCGTGAAGGTGCAGGCGGAGAGCAGGCCCGCCGTGGCGACGAGCGCGGAGCTGAGGCAGGAGGACGTGCGTGAGATCATTCCGGGTTCCTCGGGTGGGTCATGTCGAAAAGTACCCGTTCCTGGACGCCGCGGCACGGCCCCGCCCTATCGCTGGGCGGTGCAACCGGGTTAGTTGCCGATGCCGGGGTCGCCCAACAGGGCCGCGGTGTGACCCACCGGTCTGGGGACGTAGAGGCCCGCCTGAATCCATGGCTGCTGGCCCTGGTGCTGCCGATCGCCGGGTTCGTGTTCGGAGTCTATGTCGGAGCGGCCATTCGTCTGGGCGGGGCACCCGGTGCGATACTCTCGCGCCAGCTCACGCGGGACAGTTCCCATCCCGTGCTTTTCGCGGCGGGCGTCGCGGCGATCTCCCTCGGCCAGCTCCTGGTGTCCTTCCTGTGGATCGCCAGCCTCTACCTCTCCGTCACCCACCTCCTGGCAGATCGCGATGGCGTGGGCCGCTACGTGGCCTGGGCTCTCACGCTCGGCGCGGCCGCCATGCCCGCGCAGACCGCCCTCTCGATCTACGCGCTCTCGGAGGCGGAACAGGTGGCCGGAAAGATCACCCTCCGGGTGACCACGGTGGCCGCGGTGGTCCTCCTGTTCCTGCCGTCGCCACTCGAGCGGGTGCTGGGGTGGCTCCCCACCCTACGGTAAGGCGCGGTGTGTCGCCGGGGTACTACCCGGCCCACTCCTCCCCCGGCTCGAGCGGCTCGAGCGGCGGCACCCGGGGCGCGGCGGCCCGCGCAAACAGCGCGCTCGGCAGGCCGACGCCGAGGATGTGGATCAGCACCCCATTCGCGATGACGGGAAGCGTCTTGCTCGCCCCGTTGGCCGCCGAGAGGGGGACAACCACGAGATTCATGACGAGGTAGGCGGCGATGCCGTAGAGCGGGCCCCAGAGCAAGGGACGCCGCGTCAGGACCGGAAGCCGCCGGCTGGCGAGGATGTAGGTCGTGACAATGGTGGTGGCGATGGTGAAGTGGAGCAGCACCCCCAGCGCCGCCGTCGCGAGGCCGCCCTGGAAGGAGGCCTTCCCGAGGAGGCCGGCGGCGATGGCCTGGAAGATCCGGTGCGGCGGCGCGCCGTTCCGGAGGCCGAAGAAGACGATGGCGTCGAGCCCATCGAGGATGCCGACGGTCAACCCTCCCAGCAGTATCGCACGGCCTGGTTTCACCTCACCCCCTGTCCGGCAGTCCTCGCCCCCTGTCCCCCTCTCCCCAGTGTGGAGAGGGGGGACACGCATCACGGTCCTGCTGGCTTGGTGCGTCCCGCCACGACGTTTCGCCCCACCTGCCCTGACGGGATCATCACGACGTTGCCGGTGAGTGAGTCGCCCACCACTCGGTAGGACCAGCGGATGTGTACGCGAGTGTTCTGGAAGTCACCGCTCCAGCGACCGGAGAGCGTATCGTAGGCGAGGTCGAGGTCGCCCATCCAGTCCAGCGAATCGCCCACGATCTTGGAGGCGCGGAGGGTCACCTGCCCCGGCTTGCCTGCCGCCGGTGCCACCACGTACACGATGCGCTCGTCATTGCACGCGGCGTTCCAGCTCGCCTTGACGCAGGTGGAAGTGCCCTGCCAGGTGCCGAGGATGGCCGGTGGTGACTGCGCGTCGAGGGGAGCAGCCGCGGCGAGCGCGAGGAGAACGAGCGCCTTCAGCACTTGTTCGCCCGGTGCGCCCCCGGCCGGCACGAGAACCCGTCCACTCTCCACAGTCCACGCTCCTCCGCCTTCGCGCGCTCCTCCGCGGCGTCGAACAGCGCGGCGTACCGCGTGTTCGGCGGGTAGCGGACGCTCACCGCCCACCCCTGCCGAATCATCAACCAGTTGACGGACGTGCCCTGGTACCAGGCGTAGGCCAGCATGCGTCCGTACCGGTCGCGGAGCGTGCTGTCGGTGGAGAGCTGGATGGTGACCCCCTTGGGGAGCAGGGCCGCCATGCCGGCAGTGGCCGCGGTGCCGAAGGGCACCTGGTCGCGCTCGGGCGTGTCGATCCCGATGAGACGCACGGGGCCTTGCGGCTTGCACTGGATGGAGTCGCCGTCCTTGAGGGTGACGACCACGCAGTCCTTGAGGCCCGCGGAAGGAACGTCGGGCCCGGTATCGCGGAGGAAGGTCGGAAGCCGGGCGGCGGGCGCGGCGGCGCCCCCCTGGGCGGAGAGCGGTGCGGTGGCGAGGACGCCGAGGAAGAGGACCAGGGCCGGCCGTGGCATGAACGGAATCATAACATCCGGTGCGGCGGGAATGAGAAGCGGGGCGACCAAGCAGCTGGCCGCCCCGCCTCGAATGCACTCCTTCGGAGGTTAGTGCCCCAT
The DNA here is from genome assembly GCA_035429905.1 of Gemmatimonadales bacterium. GTDB lineage: Bacteria > Gemmatimonadota > Gemmatimonadetes > Gemmatimonadales > GWC2-71-9 > SPDF01. Next base: position 8,343 of record DAOMFQ010000062.1, on the reverse strand, counting down.
GTCGTGCGGCACAGTCACGGTGGCGGTGGCGTCGGTGCTGTTGCCCGAGCCGTCGGTGACCCGGTAGACGAAGGTGTACACCCGGCCGCTGCCGGTGCCGGAGCGCTCCGCGCGCACCTGCACGCTGCGGTCGTCGGTGCCGAGGGCGGCGCCGGCGATGTCACCGCTGGTGTTGCCGTCACCGAGCCCGTTGTCGGGTTCGTTGCTGGTCACGGAGACCAGCTCGACCGTCAGGTCGGTATCGCAGTCCTGGATGTCGAGCAGGGCCTCGACCGTCTTCATCCGGTGGTTCGGCGGCCAGAGGCGATCGGGGCTCATGTGGAGCGTCACCACCGGCGGCAGCGTGTCCACGACCGTCACCGTGACGTCGTCGGTGTCTGAGGCGCCCACGGCGTCGGTCACCTTGAGGGTGACGAGATTGATCCCGACCGGCAGGCTCACCTCGACCACCTCGCCGTCGGCGATCAGGCTGTCGCCGAGGAACCACTCGAACGACGTGATGGCGTCGTTGGTGCCCGCGGTGGAGTTCGGGTCGACCGACGCCGAGCCGTCGAGCGTCACGGGCGCCGGGCAGTAGATGGACTGGTCCTCGCCGGCTTCGGCGGTGGGAGCGATGTCGACCAGCACGACGAGCGACTTGGTGCCGGACGCCGACGTGGCCGTCACGGTGATCTCCGAGGGCCCATCGCTCGCCACCTTGAGCGTGTCGGGGGCGACGCCGGCGGCATCGGTCATGATCGGCTGGGCCGCAGGCACCAGCGTGCCCGCCGTGGTGGTGAAGGTCACCCCTTCGCCGACGATCGGCGCGAGGTTCGCGTCGAGGACCAGGGCGGAGACCGTCGTGGCGCCGAGGAGCGCGTGGGTCACGGGATCGCGCGGGGCGAGGGGATCGTTCGGGTCGAGGATGACGGTATCGGGCGCGGCGGAGAGGTTGATGCCGGGTTCCAGCACCGCGCGTGCAGTGCCGTTCATGTCTCCGTTGCCGGTGGTGTCACTGGAACAGGAGGCGATGAAGCCGAGGAGCAGGGTGAATGCGGCGGCGCCGAGCGCGCGCTGTGAGATTGACATGGGGTCCTCCGTCTGCGGCAAAGCAAGTGGGCTCGAGCGAGGAACAACTGTCGCGGAAAGATGTACGCCGGGTACATGCCGGCGCCAGTGCCCAAGGCGAAGCCTGAAGCGGAGTTAATGCAATTGTTTGCATTCGCCTCACCTGCTGTTCCCCATGTCACGCCGTCGTCACCGCCTGTCCCCCTCTCCACGATGTGGAGAGGGGGAACGGCCGCGCCTCCTCTTTCGGCCCTGCCCGAAAATCCGTACCTTGTGTCATCCCGCCGGTCACCCTTCGTCACTCGTTCGTTTTCGGAGGCTCCCCCATGCGCCTGCACTCCCTGGTTGCCGTGGTCCTTGGCGTGGTCGCTGTCGCCGCCTGTACCGATGAGCCGGTCACCGAGCCCGCCGCCGCGCCCGAGGCTGTGGGGGTGGGCGTGGCGCCGGCCTTCGCGGCTGCGACCGCCTCGGACCCTGACGCCCCGGTGGTGAGTCCCTTCCTGGCCGACCTGGACGCCCGGCTGGCGGCGGCGGGGTCGAATCTGCGGGTCGCCCGTGCCGAACTGATCGCGGACGCCTCGAGCGAGCCCGTGAGTTCGCTGGTCCTGCTCGCCAATAATCGCGCCCGCGGGCTGGCCTACGAGTGGGTAGCGGGCGACCCGCGCCGGGACGGCCGGGTCGGCGTGACGTACGCCTTCGACCCTCGCCAGGGCCGGGAGCCGTTCACCCGCAACCCCGACGGGTCGGGGCTCCGGCAGATGCCGTTCGCTGAGCTCGAGCCACAGCTCGAGACCACCATGGCGGCGTGGCGCGGCCAGGGCTGTTCCGACGCCCCGATTACGCGGGCGGCCGTCGCCGCCGGTTCCGACCCCGACCTCCTGGACCAGCTCTTCCTCGGCGCCGATGGCGCGGGGCGAGTGTATGCGCAGGGCGCCGACATCATCCAGGGCGGCTGGCAGCACCCGAACTTCTTCACCGCATTTGCGGGGGCCGACGGCAACAGCATCATCGGGGTGACCTTCACCTTCTGGTACGTGGATGCCAATGGCGACCCCACCGACATCGACGGCAACGGCAAGGCCGACACCGGACTGGCGGAGATCTATTACAACACCCGCTTTGCCTGGGGCAGCACTGGCGCCCTCAACGTGGTGGACACCTACACCATCACCACGCACGAGACCGGCCACTCGATGGGCCTGGGCCACTTCGGCAAGGTGTTCGTCACCAAGAAGGCGGCCGCGGACGGGATCGGGGTTGCCGACGTGAAGTACGCGCCGAAGGCGTTGATGAACGCGGTCTACGTGACCGGCCGGACGGACATCCTGGGTACCGACCAGTCGCAGTTCTGCCAGATCTGGGCGGCGAAGAACTAGGTGAGGATCCCGCTACTCGGCCTCCTGGTCTGGGCGGTGCCACTCGCCGCCCAGGCCGTGCCCGCCGGCAAGCCGCTCAGCACCGAGGTCATCGCCGCGCGGGCCCTCCCCGCCACCGTCACCATCTACACCTTCGACGCCTCGGGCGACACCCTCGGCATGGGGAGCGGGTTCCTGGTGCGGGCCACCGGCGTGGTGGTCACCAACTACCACGTCATGGAAGGGGCACGCCGCGCGGTGGTCATCCTGACCAGCGGCGAGCGCTACGACCGGGTGCAGGCGCTTGACCGGGACGAGTCCGCCGACATCGCGATCCTCAAGATTCCGGGCTTCGACCTGCCGATGCTGCCCACCACCGGCACCCTGCCGGCGGTGGGCGCAGCGGTGGTAGCGGTCGGCAACCCGCAGGGGCTCTCCCGCACGGTGAGCACCGGCATCGTGAGCGCCGTCCGGGTAATGGACGGCAGGCAGGTGGTGCAGATCTCCGCGCCGATCAGCCCCGGCTCCAGCGGCGGCCCGGTGCTGAACGACCGGGGCGAGGTGGTGGCGATTGCCACGTCGTACCTGGCGGAGGGCCAGAACCTCAACTTCGCGGTGCCGGTGCGCTACGCGATGGGGCTCATCGAGGGCGCCAAGGCCCCGGTGTCGGTGGCGGCGGCGTTCGGCGGCGGGGCCGAGGAGTCGGCCAAGCCTGCGGCGCGTCCGAGCCAGCCGGATCGGGGCACCCAGGAAGCGAAGCCGGCACGCGCTACGCGGCCCCGGGCCAGCATCGAGGGGGCGTGGGCCATCTCCTGGACCATGTCGGACCGGACAGGCGACATGGTGGTGACGGGCGAGCTGCTGCTGGGCGCCAACGACGTGGGACTCCTGGTGCTCCGGGTCGAGGGGATGGATCGGGGCGAGGCGATCCTCACCACCCTCGAGAGCCACGCGGCGATGCCCGACGGGCGCGTGGTCATCACCTTCGAGGGCGACAGCCTCAAGGGGTACCAGACCGATGCCGGGCTCTACCTGACGGGCGAGAGCCGCACCGACGACGGGCCGATGCACCTCACGGCGGTGGCCACGCCGGCCTTGCCGTCGCTCAAGGCCACCACGGGGCTCTACGAGCTCAGCGCAGAGACCAAGGCCTACGAGGGCGTCACGGCGGGCCGGTCGGTGGCCTGGACCGGCGAGGGGGCCATCGCGGTGGCCAACGACAGCGTGTACGTGGACCTGTACCTGAGCAACGAGGCTGGGGGCAGCGTCAGCGCGGTGGGTGAGGCGCCGCTGGTGGGCACCCGGTTCGAGATCACCACCGACAACGACGTGTACCTGACTGGCACAATCGCGAACGGCAAGCTCACGGCGAGCTGGGTGGATGAGCGGGATTGGGGGAGGTACAAGGGGACGCTGACGGGCAGGCGGCACTAGAAGGCGGGTAAGCGGGAAGCGGGGAGGGCTGCCTACGGAATCCTCGGCACGCCGAAAGACCTCTTACCGAACCGTTCATCTCATCCCCATCCTTGGCCCCCGATCTTCCGACCGACTCCCATGGAGGCGGCCGGTGGCTTCAAGATCGCCTCGGCGGATTGCGGCAGCGCTGAGATTCCTGACCGTGGGCCTTCTGCTCGCCAGCGCGCCCGCGCTGGCGACAGCGCAGAGCCTGGAGCCCCGGCTCTACGTGCCGCTTCCCACCGGGCGCAACTCGCTGGTGCCCTCCTACACCTACTCGACCGGGGACGTGGTCGTCGACGGCACGCTGCCCGTCACCGGCGTCACCTCGACGGAAAACACAGTGACGCTGGCCTACATCCGGACCTTCGGTGTGTTCGGCCGGTCGGCGCAGATCCAGGCGGTGACGCAGTGGGTGTCCGGTTCGGCCGACGGGGAGGTAGGCGGACAGGATTCGACCCGGGAACTCCACGGATTCGCGGACCCGCAGCTCCGGCTGGCCGTCAACCTGGCGGGGGGGCCCGCCCGCCGCCGGTCGGAACTGGCCGGAGTGCGCTTCGGGACCATCGTGGGGACCTCGCTCACGCTCGCGCCCCCGCTCGGCCACTACGACAGCGAGCGCTTTCTCAACGTCGGCACCAACCGCTGGGCAGTGAAGCCCGAACTGGGCATCATCCGGCCGCTCGCGCCGGGCTGGGCCGCCGAGGGGTATGCGGGAGTGTGGCTGTTCGGCCAGAACACCGATTTCCTCGACTCGGCGACTGTGTCCCAGGATCCACTGTGGGCGTTCCAGGGGCACCTGATCCGCATCTTCGGCCGCAAGGGTTGGCTGGCCCTCGACGCGACGTGGGTGTACGGCGGGTCCACCTCGGTGGACGGCACGGTCCAGAACACCTTCCAGTCGTCCGTGCGCCTCGGCGCGACGGGGGGGTGGAGCGTGGGCAGCGGAGGCACGCTCCGGGCCTCGTTCAGCAACGGCGTGTACACGCACCTCGGGGGCGACTACTTCGTGTTCTCAGTCGGATACGGATACGCGTGGGGCGGGTAGCGGCAGGGCCTCATCGAGCCCCTGCGCCACCCGCCCCACGTGTCGTTCCGGCCGGTATCGTGCTTCCCGCCCCTGTGGCCGCCAGGGTTCCCCGCTCGCGGCTACTTGACCCGCTCGATGTTCCCCGGCTTCCAGGTCTGGTTGAACCACGGATCCAGCGGACCGTACAGCCGGAGGATCATGAACCACCCCTTGCCCGGGATGGTCTGCACCCAGTTGTTCTCCATGCCGGCGGGCGCCTTGGGGCCGAAGTAGACGTCGACGGAGCCGTCCGGATTGATGTGCACGTCCTTGTTCTGGCTGCTCACGCTCGGGAACCGCTGGTCGGTCTGCACCATGGACCGCGTCTGGTTGTCGTAGACGATCACCGACCAGAAGTCCTTGACCGGGATGTCGGGCGGCAGGTGCAGCACGTAGTTGTTGCCGCCCTCGAGCGGCTGACCGTTCGCGTCCTGCGCCGACCAGGGATACTGCGACCCCTTGCCGACCATCTTCTCCGCCATCGCCGGGGTCACCCCGGTGGCGATGTAGTAGAAGAAGATGGCGCCGTCGAGGTTCGCCACGCCGGGCGACCGCTCGAACTTGTAGCCGCCGAAGAAGGGCTTGCGCCACGAGCGGCCGGGATAGATGAAGCCGTCGGGGTCGCGCAGCCGGAAGGCGATGGCCCGGGCGGTGACGCTGCCGATCTTGGCGGCGTCGGCCAGGATCCGGCGCATCCGGGCATCGGGGTTGAACGGCTTCCCCTTCTCGATGCCGATCGACGCGAAGAGGCCCAGCGTCGTCGGGTCGCTCCCTTCGCTCGGCTCCTCCTGGATGGCCTCGTTCAGCAGGGTCCAGAAGGTCGAGTCACTCGGCGGAACGAAGTTCGACGGGATGCCGGAGGCGTTCACCAGCTTCATGGCCGGCGGATTGGCGGAGTCGGCCAGCTGGTAGATCTTGAGGTACTTCCGGACCGCGTCGACGCCCGGCTTGGTCTGGCCGTCCACGAGGAACGACCGGAACGCCATCCAGTTACCGTAGGTGCTGGGGCGGACGACGAAATACCCGGCGGGCACCGGGCCGGTGTAGCCGGGCGGGAGGAGGAGGTACTTGCCACCCTTGCCCTGGTCCGCTCCGGTGATGCCGACGTCGGCCACCCAGTGATACCAGAAGTCGTCGATCAGGCCGAGCACCATCGGCGGGATCTCCACCACCAGGGGGCCCTTCTTGGTGTCGAGCCACACGAAGCTGTAGATGGTGTTGTCGTTGGCGGTCAGCTCCACTGTCCGGGAGTCGACCAGGTCCTCCCAGATCACGTCGGTCTGGTTGTCGGGACCGAATCCGCGGAGGCTGGCCCGCATGCCGACCTGGTTGACGATCGGGATGCCGAGGAGGTAGGCCTGGAGGGCCCGCGACGCGTCGAGGTTGTCGTACACCTTCTGCGTCGT
>DAOMFQ010000062.1:0-1911 GCA_035429905.1 Gemmatimonadales bacterium | reverse complement strand
CGGTTCGCCGGGTCCGGGGACAACCGCTGGGCCGCAGCCTAGCATACCGTCAAGGCGGGTGCCATGTTCCCTCCTACCATGACCGACCTCCAGCCCCGACTCGCGGCCGCGCTCGCCGGCCGCTACACCATCGAACGACAGCTCGGCGAAGGCGGCATGGCCGTGGTCTTCCTGGCCCACGACCTCCGTCACGCCCGCCAGGTGGCCGTGAAGGTCCTCCGCCCCGAGATCGCCAGCGAGATCGGCGGCGACCGGTTCGAACGGGAGATCCGGATGGCGGCGGGGCTGACCCATCCCCACATCCTCCCGGTCTTCGACTCGGGCGAGGCGGGCGGCCTCTACTTCTACGTCATGCCGATGATGGCCGGGAAGGCGCTGCGCGACCGGATGACCGGAGGCGCCATGCTCCCGCTCGACGAGGCGCTCCGAATTACCCGCCAGGTCGCCTCGGCGCTCGACTACGCCCACCGCCAGGGGATCATCCACCGCGACATCAAGCCCGAGAACATCCTGATGCACGAGGGGGCCGCCCTGGTGGCCGACTTCGGCATCGGCAAGGCGCTGAGCGGCGACAACGGCTCGATCACCCAGACCGGTCTCGCCGTCGGCACGCCGGCCTACATGAGCCCCGAGCAGGCCTCCGCCGACGCCTCGGTGGACGGCCGGAGCGACCTCTACTCCCTCGCCTGCGTCCTGTACGAGATGCTCACCGGGGAACAGCCCTACACCGGCCCCAACGCCCAGGCCATCATCTCCAAGCGCTTCCTCGCGCCGATTCCCCACGCCCGCGCCATGCGCGACGTGCCCGAGCTGGTGGACCAGGCCATCGTGCGGGCGCTGGCGCGGACCCCGGTGGATCGCTTCCCGACGGCCGCGGACTTTGCCGAGGCGCTGCTCGTGGCCGAGCAGGTGGAACGGACCCCGTCGGGCACCACGCCGGTGGGGCTCGTCGCGGCCGAGAAGTCCATCGTGGTGCTCCCGCTCGCCAACATGAGCGCGGACCCCGAGAACGAGTACTTCAGCGACGGGATGACGGAGGAGATCATCAACGCCCTGGCCCGGATCCCGGGGCTGCAGGTGGCGTCGCGCACCTCGTCGTTCGCGTTCAAGGGGAAGTCGGTCGAGATCGGGGAGGTGGGCCGCCGGCTGGGCGTCTCCTCGGTGCTGGAGGGGAGCGTCCGCAAGATCGGCAACCGGATCCGCATTGCCGCCCAGCTGGTGAACGTGGCCAACAACTACCAGCTCTGGTCGGAAACGTTCGACCGCCAGCTCGAGGATGTCTTTGCCATTCAGGACGAGATCAGCCGCGCCATTGCCGACGCGCTCAAGATCAAGCTGATGGGGGCGGCCCAGTCGGAGCCGCTGGTCAAGCCGTCCACCGACAACCTCGCGGCGTACACCCTCTACCTCAAGGGGCGCTTCTTCGTCAACCGGCTGGCCGAGCACGACCTCCACAAGGCGCAGTCGCTCTTCGAGCAGGCGCTCGATGCCGACCCCGGCTATGCGCGCGCCTACTCGGGGATCGCCGACTGCTGGAGCAACCTGGCCGACGACTGGGTGGCGCCGGAGGTGGCGTACCCCAAGGCCAAGTCGGCGGCCACGCGCGCGGTGCAGCTGGAGCCGACGCTGGGCGAGGCACACACCTCGATCGGCAAGGTGCTTTGCTGGTACGAGTGGGACTTCGATGGTGCCTCGCGGGCCCTGGCCAAGGCGGTGGAGTTCAACCCGAACTACGCCGAGGCGCACTTCGTGTACGGCACCACGCTGCCGGCGGTGGGGCGGCTGGTGGAGGCGGTCGACGAGATGCGGAAGGCGCTGATTCTCGACCCGCTCTCGGCACACTTCTCCCGCTGGCTGGGGCGCTTCCTGCTCTACGCCGAGCGTTTCGAGGCCACGATCGAGCAGAGCCAG
>DAOMFQ010000061.1:6899-11812 GCA_035429905.1 Gemmatimonadales bacterium | reverse complement strand
CCGAGTTGCTCTTCAACCTGGCGTTCCTGACTTCGGCGGCGGTGATCCTCGCCGGCATGACGACCCTCCTGGTCGCCACGCTGGACCCGGACGCCGCCGTCTGGGCACTGGGGATCCTCTGGGCCGCCAGCACGGCGCTCTTCGTCCTCTTCGGCCGGCACCTGGTGCACCGGCTCGTCCTCCGCCCCCTCGCCGAACTCTCGAACGAGGCCGACCGCCTGGCCACTGGCCAGCTGACCGGGCCCCCGGCGGGTTTCGAGACCCGCGAGCTCGCGCACCTCTCCGACCGCTTCCAGAGCATGGCCGAGCAGCTGCTCGACGTCCAGAGCCAGGCGGTGCGCGCCGAGAAGCTGGCGGGCGTCGGGCGGCTCGCCGCCGGCGTGGCGCACGAGATCCGGAATCCACTGGGCGCCCTCGGCACCTACGTCGAGGTGCTCCGGCAGCGCGGCGCCGATGCGTCCCTCGTGGACGGGATGCGGCGCGAGGTCGCGCGGATGGACCGGATCGTCGAGGGACTCCTCGACTACGCCCGCCCCGGTACGCCATCGGGCAACGCCTCGCTCGCCGCCATCGCGAGGGATGTCGTCGGCTTCCTCGGCGACCAGGGCGCGCTGAAGGGACACGAGGTCGTGCTCGAGGTGAGCGACAGCACCCGACCGGTGCGAGGAGACCCAAAGGCCCTCGAACAGGTGCTCGTGAACCTGCTGCTGAATGCCCGGGATGCCTCAAAGCCCGGGGGTCGGATCTGGGTGGGAGCCGTGCCGAAAACCTTCGTTCCTCGCAACGTGCCAGAGCACCGGTCCGCGGACGCGAATGGGGCTGGCAACCACGCCCATCGACCGCCGGCCCTCGGCACCCGGCGGCCTTGGCGGCCGGACCTCCCCGCGGGGACCGTCGGAGGCCTCCTCTACGTCGCCGACGAGGGCCCAGGGGTGCCGGAAGCGGAGCGGGAGCGGATTTTCGACCCTTTTTACACGACAAAGGATCCTGGGCGGGGTACGGGGCTCGGTTTGGCCATCGTGGCGCGGACCGTGCATGACGCGGGGGGAGTGGTCTGGGTGGACCGCGCCCGTGAGGGCGGGGCCGTCTTCAAGGTGTTCCTGCCACAGGCAGAGGCGGTTGATGCGCATTCTGGTCGTTGATGATGATCCGGGTCTCCGCCAGTCGCTGGGACTCCTGCTCTCCGAGGCCGGTCACGAGGTGACCGCCGAGGGAGACGCTCGGCGTGCCCTGACGCGGGCGCCCGACGTCGGGCCGGATGTCATCCTCTCCGATATCCGGATGCCGGGCATGGATGGGCTCTCCTTCCTGCGCGAGTACCGGTCTGCGGGTGGCAAGGCCATCCTCCTCATGATGAGTGCCTACGGCACCGAAGACGCCGCCATCGCCGCGATGCGCGAGGGCGCCTACGACTACCTCCACAAGCCGTTCCGCCCCGACGAGGTGCTCCTCACGCTCCGCAAGGTGGAGGAGCGCGAGGGGCTGCGCCGCGAGGTGGCGTCGCTCCGTGCCTCGCTGGGCGCCGGGCAGGTGCAGGACGAGGTCGTGGCGGAAAGCGCCGCCATGCGCCATCTCCTCGAGCTGGCCAGCCGCGTCGCCGCGCACGAGACCACCGTCCTCATCACCGGCGAGAGCGGGACCGGCAAGGAAGTGCTGGCGCGCGCCATCCACCGGATGAGCAGCCGGGCCGAGGGGCCGTTCGTGGCCATCAACTGTGCCGCCATCCCGGAGCAACTGCTCGAGTCCGAACTCTTCGGCCACGCCCGCGGCGCCTTCACCGGCGCCACCGGCGAGCGCGCGGGCCTCTTCGAGGAAGCCACCGACGGCACGCTCCTGCTCGACGAGATTGGCGACCTGCCCGCAGGGCTCCAGGCCAAGCTGCTCCGGGTGCTGGAAGAGCGCGAGGTCCGCCGGGTCGGCGAGTCGAAGAGCCGCCCGGTCAACGCCCGGCTGATCGCGGCCACGGCGCGCCGGCTGGAAGACGCCCGCGCCGCAGGCGAGTTTCGCGACGACCTCTACTACCGGCTGAACGTGGTCGAGCTCGAGGTGCCCCCGCTCCGGGAGCGCCCCGAGGATGTGCCGGCGCTGTTGGCGCATTTCGCACAGCGCACGGCCAAGCGCCTCGGACGCGCCATCAGCTTCAGCCCGCAGGCCCTCAGTTACCTGAGCGCCTACCGCTGGCCAGGCAACGTGCGCGAACTGCGGAACGCGGTCGAGCGCGCCGCGGTGCTCAGCGAATCCGGACGGCTGGAGCGGGAGTCGTTCTCGTTTGGCGGGCCGGCCGCCGCCAACGGTTACGTCAACGGCAACGGGAACGGCAGCCCGGGAGCGCATGCCCCGGTCGCCTCCGGCGACCTGCTCCTCAAGGGACGGGTGGAGGCGCTGGAGCGTGACCTCGTGCAGCAGGCCCTGGTGGCGAGCGGTGGGAGCCGACGCGAGGCCGCCGACCTGCTCGGTGTCAGCTTGCGCACGCTGTTCTACAAGCTGCGGCGGTACCGCCTGGAATAGGGGCGCACGGCTGTGCGCCCCTACGACCGTCACGCGTGCGCGGGGTCCCGTGCACGCGTTTTTCGTTGGTCCATCTCCCATTGCCATCCTATCGTCGGCCCTATGCGCCGCGAGCGTCACTCCCTGCCGACATTCGGTGCTCTCCCGCACCGCCCCGGACGCGCCGGCTTCACGCTGATCGAGGTGTTGCTCTCCCTGCTGCTGCTCGGCGTGGGAGTTGGTGCGCTCCTCGGCACCTCGGTGCTCTCGACCCGCATGGTCATCCACAGCCGGCAGGCCACGCGCGCGGTGTGGGCGGGGAGCGCGCAAGTGGAAATGCTCCGCGCGGCCGCGTCGCTTCCGCCCGCATACTGCGCGGCGCTCGCCGACGGCGCGGACACCACAAGCGGCGGGATCGCCCTGCGGTGGCGGATCCGGCCCCTCGGCGGCCTCCGCGAAGCGACCGTGACGGTCCTCACAGCGGTGCCCGGCGGATACCGCGAGGATTCCCTCATCACGGTGATACCGTGTCCCTGACATCCGGGGCCCGACGCGGGGTCTCCCTGGTCGAGATCGTAGTCGCGCTGGCGCTCCTCGGTATTGCCGGCGGGATGGTCCTCCGCTCTACGGTGGCGCTCAGCCGGCATGCCGTGGCCGTCTCGGAGCACACTGCGGTGCAGGGAAGCGTCCGGACGGGGCTGTTGTTGCTGGAGTCGGAGCTTCGCGGACTCGGGGGAGACCCGGCCGGCACTGCCGACCTGCTGAAGATCGCCGCCGATTCGGTCACGTACCGCGCGGTGCGCGGGCAGGGTCTCACGTGCGGGGTGACCGCCACGCAGGTCCGCATCCTGGATGCGTGGCCGTACCCGTTCAGTGGTCTCCGGGCCATCGCGCCCGGGCGGGACAGCCTGCTCCTGTTCGTCGACGGCGACACGGACGATCCCCTCGACGATCGGTGGATCCGGGCTCCGATCCTGGCCGTGGCAAGCGCAGCCTGCGGGACGGTGCCGGCTCTCGCGGTCAGCACCACGGACCTTGCGGCGTCCCTCCCTCCGGCGGGGCTGGCGAGCGTGGTGCAGGGCGGTCCGGTGCTGACCTTCGAGGTCATGCGGACCGCGGAGTATGCGTCCGGCGGACGCCGCTGGCTTGGTACGGCGTCGGTGAGCGCAGGGGAACTGATCCAACCGGTCGCGGGTCCGCTGGACGGCACCGGCCTCACGCTGGAGTACCTGTCGGCCAACGGGACTCCGGTGGTGGATCTGGCCCTGGTGCGCCGGATACGGGTCACGCTCGTCGCCGCCGGCGAGCGTGCGGTTGCCCGGAACTGGTCGACCGGGCCCGCGGCGGTGGCCGCCGAAACGCTTGGCACGGAGATCTTCCTCCGGAACGCGCCGAGGTGATCGCCGTGGCCCGGCCGGATGAGCGGGGATTCGGGTTGTTGATCGTGGTGGTGGCGCTCGCCGTGCTGGGTGGGCTTGCCCTCGGCGCATTTGCCGTCGGTCGCCGCGAGCAGCGCATGGCGCTGGATCTGGTATTCGCGGCGCAGGCCTTCGAGGCGGCCGAGGCCGGGCTCGCGGTGGCCGCGGTGTCGGCGCCGGCATTTGTGGGTGTTCCGGTGCTCGTGCCCCAGCCCGGGGCAGTGCTCGAGTCCGGAGGCGTCGGCTACTCGACCTCGGTGTTTCGCCTGAACGCCTCACTGTTCCTGCTCACATCCGAGGGGAGGCGGCTGGACGGCGCCGGAGCGCTGCTCGCCAGGCGTGAGTTGGGGGTGCTGGGAAGGATCGTCCCGACGCCTGACGGCGCCGCACTCCGCTTTCAGGCGTTGCGCACCCGGCCATGGGTTGGAGTGTTCCGGTAGGGTAGATTGAGGAGCGTTCGTGGCAGGTGAGGCAACCGGAGGGAAACATGATGAAAACCAACAACTTGCTCGTTTCATTGCTGGCGTCGTCCACCTTCTTGTTCGGCTGCGGTGACGGCATGGGATCTGGTGGAGACACGGGGACCCTCACTGTCCGGCTGGCCGACGCCCCGGGTGAGGAAGTCGAGAGCGCAGTGATCTGGGTGTCTCGCGTGTCCGTGGTCGGGGAGGACGGTGGCGTCCGCGTCATCAGCAGCGATACTGCCAGCTATGATTTGCTTGCCCTGCAGGGCGGGGTCACGGCGGCGCTGGGTTCGGCCGAAATCCCGGTGGGGACGTACAACCAGCTCCGCCTCCTGGTGGACTCGGCGCGTGTCACGCTGAAGGCGCCGGTGACCTTCACGTCCGGGAGCAGCACCAGCCTGCTCAAGGTGCCGAGCGGCTCGACCTCGGGTCTCAAGGTCAATCTCGACAACGTGTCGGTCGTCCCGGGCGAGACGGTGCTCCTGGTCGATTTCGACGTTTCCCGCAGCTTCGTGTTCCAGGGGCCCCCGGGCGGGCCGAAGTC
>DAOMFQ010000061.1:0-6799 GCA_035429905.1 Gemmatimonadales bacterium | reverse complement strand
TTCCTTGCGAAAGCGATTGCACGGCCCGGTCTGCCCCGGCAGTAAGTGTCGAGGGTCACATATCTAAAATATTGTCAACAAATGTCTTAGCCTGCCGATGAATGTTTTGGCACATCGGTTGCCCGAGAGGGGCGTGGGCAACTCCTTTCCGCCAGCGGGTTTGTGGCAGCACTCGGGCACTTCCGAGGCCGGCAGCGAGGGATCCAGGCGCAACTTGAGGTCGATGCCTGAACGCATAACTTCGCATCGAGTAATAGCTTGTTCGTTGTGACCTCAAGCAAGTTACTAGCTTGACAAATTTCGGGTCGAATGGTAGCGTAGCCTACCTAACTCCCCTTTTACCCCATCAGGCACCTATGGCGCTTTTCGGTCGGAAACGGACCACGGTCGCCCTGGACATCGGCAGCGGGCTGATCAAGCTCGTCGTCATCGACCACGGGTCGGGCGAACCGGTGCTCACGAAGGTGGCGTTCACCTCCGTGGTGGACGGCGCCATCGTCGAGGGCGAGGTCATGGACCCGGGCATCGTGGCCGATGCCGTCCGGGGCCTCCTCTCCTCCGCCGGGGTCAAGGCCAAGAAGGTGGTCACGGCCGTCGGCGGGCGTGACGTCATCATCAAGAAGATCTCGATGGACCGGATGAAGGAGGGCGACGCCCGCGAGCAGATCCGCTGGGAGGCCGAGCAGCACGTCCCCTTCGACATGGACAACGTCGAGCTCGACTTCCAGATCCTCGATCCGGACGGCGAAGGCCTCCAGATGGCGGTGCTGCTCGTGGCCGCCAAGCGCGAACTGGTCGAGACCAAGCAGACCCTGCTCTCGGACGTCGGGCTGGAGGCAAGCGTCATCGACGTCGACGCCTTCGCGCTCCACAACGCGTTCGAGCTGAACTACCCCGATGCCATGCGCGGCGTGGTCGGCCTGGTCAACATCGGCCATGAAACGACCAACGTGAACATCCTCGACGAGGGCGTGCCCGTCCTCACCCGCGACATCATGATCGGCACCCGCCGGTTCCGCGAGGACCTGCAGCGGGAGCGGAACATGTCGGCGGACGAGGCCGACCAGCTGCTCCGCGGCTTCGAGCGGAACGAGGCGCTGGAGCCCCTGCTGGCCTCGCGCGGCGAGGAGCTGGCGGTGGGCATCGAGCGCGCGGCGGCGTTCCTCCAGTCGTCCAGCCGCTCGGCGAGCGGGCTCGCCCGGATCTACACCTCCGGCGGCGGCTCGCGGATTCCCGGCCTCAACCGGATCCTGGCCGACCGCCTCCGGTTGCCGGTGCAGACCGCCAACCCGCTGGAGCGGCTCCAGGTGGCCGACGGCGTGTTCGACACCATGTCGCTGGATGAGGTCGCCCCGTTGCTGATGCTGCCCGTGGGCCTGGCCCTCAGGACCGCGGCGTGAGCCCCGAGACCCGGACCGACGCCTCATGATCGAAATCAACCTTCGTCCCGGCCAGAAGCGCTCGACGGGCGGATCCCCGCTCGCCGCGCTGCGGTCGCAGCTGTCCGGACTGCGCGAGAAGATGCGCGACCCGCTGCCGCTGGTGGCGGCCGGTGTGGTCGTGCTCGCGCTGCTCTTCCTCGGCTGGTCGTGGTTCAGCACGGGCCAGAGCCTGCGCGCGCTGGAGCCGCAGCTGGAGCAGGCCCGCCAGGAAAATCAGCGCTTCCGGAACTTCGTGGCCCAGAAGCGCAAGGTCGAGCTGATCCGCGACTCGCTCGTGGCCCAGATCACCGTGCTGCAGAGCGTGGACGGCGAGCGCTACGTCTGGCCCCACGTGATGGACGAGGTGACCCGGGCCCTCCCGCCGTACACCTGGCTGGTGGATCTCGGCGCCTCGAGCCCGGTGGCCGCGCCGCCGGTGCCCGGCTCCCCGGGCGACACGGTGGTCGCCGACACGACGGCGCCGGTCATGCGCATCCAGATCAACGGACGCACCGTCGACGTGCAGGCCTTCACCCGGTTCCTCCGGCAGCTCGAGGCCTCGCCGTGGATCACGGACGTCCAGCCCATCTCGGCGCAGACGGTCGTGCAGGATGAGCGGCCGGTCACGGCCTTCTCGATCCGGGCGGCCTTCCGCAAGGCGGATTCGGCCTACATCCGGACCGTGCCCCTCAGCCAGTCGGTGAGGTAACCGCGCCATGGCTCTCATCAACGACTCGAACAAGACCCCCGTGCTGGCCCTCGTGCTGACTGGCCTCATCGGGTACATGCTCTACTCCGGCGCGGGCATCGAACTGCTCGGGCTGGACGGGGTGCAGGCCCGGAAGGCACATGTCATCGCGTTGCAGGACACGCTGACCGCCATCCAGGCCCAGACCGACAGCGCCAAGCGTGAGCTCGCCAAGGGCACCGCCGAGGACCTGCGCAAGGAACTCGACAGCCATCGCGCCAGCCTGGCGCTGCTGCGCCAGATGGTACCGGAGCGGAACGAGGTCCCGAACCTGCTCGACGCCATTTCCACCCGCGCCAAGATCCGCGGCGTGAACCTGTCGCAGGTGGTGCCGCTGGCCGAACAGCCCGGCCCGGCGCCCTTCAACACCTTTACCTACAACATGTCGGTCCTCGGGCACTACGACGAAATCGGCGAGTTCCTCGCGGACATCGCCTCCCTGCCGCGGATCATCGTGCCGCAGGGCGTCACCATGGCGCCGGCCGCATCCGGCTCCGCCAGGGTCCTGGGCGACACGACGGGCGCGCTCCTCGAAGCCAAGTTCCAGATCCGGACCTTCGTGAAGTCCGCCGAGCCGGAAGGAGCGACCAGTGGCACCTGATCGCATCGGGCTGCATCTCTGCCTGGCCCTCGCGCTGGCCGCCTGCGGCGGCGGCGACGAAGCCCCGGCCACGGATGCTCCCACGACCGCTCCCGCCGCGCCCGCGGTGGACGCCCAGACGGCCCAGGCCGACTCGGCCGAGGCCGCCCGCATCGCCCAGGCCCGCGCCGACAGCGCGTCGGTCACCGGTCCCATGGCGCAGCGCGAGACGTTCGCCTACGGCGGTGGCAGCCGGGACCCCTTCGAGTCCCTGCTCGACATGGCCACCGCCGGTCCCGAGCTGCCCGACCTGATGCTGGTCGGCATCTACCAGGACCTGGCCTACAACAGCAACAGCGTCGCGCTCCTGCGCGACCGCACCAACGACCGCCGGTTCAAGCTGCGGGTCGGCGATCAGCTCGGGCGCCTGAAGGTGGCGCAGATCCGCCAAAAGGATGTGGTCTTCATCGTTGAGGATTTCGGCTTCGAGCGGCAGGAAACCCTGTCGCTGACTAAGCGGGAGGAAGAGACGCCATGACCCGACTGTTCACCTGTGCCCTTGCCGTCGCGCTCACGGGGCTGGCTTCGCCAGTCCGGGCCGACGTCTCCGACCCCGGAGCAGTCACCGGCGTCAGTGTCGTGTCCGCGCCAGGTCGCGCCGAGGTGGTCATCGCCATCTCCGGGGCGGTCCAGCTCAAGGACTTCATCCTCAAGGATCCGGCGCGCCTGGTCATCGACCTCACCGGCACCACCCTCGACAGCCGCGCGCTCGGGCTGTACGACGGGGTGAACCGGGGCGGCGTCCTCAACGTGCGCATCGGGCAGTACTCCGCGCAGGTGGTGCGCGTGGTGCTCGAGCTCGACGCCGTCAAGGAATACAGCATCGACCAGAACTCGAACGAGATCCGGATCGCGTTCGGCGCCGAGCGGCCGTTCCTGGCCTGGTCGAGCGCCGCGCCCGGCCAGTTCTCCGCGCCCGCGGCCCGTCCGGCCTCGGCCCGTCCCGCGGGCAGCCCCGAAGTGGCGGCTGTTTCCGGCACGCCGGCCGCGCAGGACGACGAGCCCCGCATCACCGTGACCTGGGACCGCGCGTCGATCGCCGACGTCGTGGCGGGCTTCGCCGCCTTCAGCGGCCGCTCGATCATCCTGGGCCGCGACATCAAGGGTGAGGTGTCGGCCGAGGTCAAGAACCAGCCGTGGACCCAGGCGTTCTACGCCGTGCTGGCCACGCAGGGCCTCTCCGCCACGGAATTGCCCGGCGGCATCATCCGGGTGGATTCACCGACCGCCCTCTCGGCGCTCGACTCCCTCGAGCCCCTCGAGACGGTCGTGGTCCGGATGAACTACGCCCGGGCCCGTGAAATGTCGAAGAACCTCGACGGCATCCTGACCAAGGGCCGGGGCAAGGTCTTCTCCGACACCGCGTCGAACTCGCTCATCATCACCGACACCCGGAGCCGGGTGGCGAACATCGCCAACTTCGCCCGCGGCCTCGACATCAAGACGCCGCAGATCGCCATCCAGGCCAAGATCATCTTCGTCAACCGGACCAGCCTCGAACAGCTGGGCCTGAAGTACGACCTGGGCGGCAACTCGACCTTCTACAACAGCGTCGTGCAGCGCCCCGACCCGGCCAACCCGGGCGACACCTACGACCCCGGTACCACGGTCGTGGACCTGGGCGGCAACTCGCTGGCCGCCGTCGGCAACCCGGCCGCCAACATCGCCCAGCCGGCGCTGGACCTCGTGTGGACCACGGCCATCGGCAACTTCGACTTCACCGTCTTCCTGCAGGCCCTGGAGACGACCGAACTCGCCGACATCCAGGCCGAGCCGACCATCAACACCCTCGACAACCGTCAGGCCAACATCCTGGTCGGCGAGGAAACGCCGGTCCGCGTGGTGGACTACGGGTCGGGCGGGACCGCGGCGGCGCAGCCGCAGGCCACGGTGCAGTTCAAGCAGACCGGCATCAAGCTGGTCGTCACGCCCCACGTGACCGACGACCGGCACATCACGATGGTGCTCCACACCGAGCGGTCGGCGGTGCGGCAGCTGGCCGACCAGGAACTGGGCTTCCAGGTGGAAACCCAGCAGGCCGACAACCAGCTCCTCGTGGCCGACGGCCAGACGGCGGTCATCGGCGGCCTGACGGTCACCGAAGTCACCAAGACCCGCTCGGGCATCCCGATGCTCTCGCGGCTGCCGCTCCTCGGTCCGCTCTTCGCGTACTCCAGCAACAAGGAGACGCGGAAGGACCTGATCATCCTGGTGACGCCGCGCATCCTGGACGATAACTTCTAGGCGACACCCCGCGCGGTGTTCCCGCGCCACCACTAACCACCCGTGAGCCCGACCCGTGTCGGGCTCACGCGTTTCTCCCGGCCGGCGCCCGCCGGCCGCGACACGAGGCCCCCGTGCACTTTCGGTTCACCACCGCGGGCGAATCACACGGCCCGGCCCTCGTGGCCATTGTCGAGGGGCTCCCCGCTGGCCTGCCGGTGGACGCCGCCTTCGTGGACGCCCAGCTCGCGCGCCGGATGCAGGGCTACGGCCGCGGGGCCCGCATGGCCATCGAGCAGGACCGGATCGAGTGGCTCGCCGGCCTCCGGGGCGGGGAAACGCTGGGCTCGCCGATCGCCATGCGCATCCCGAACCGCGACTGGGCCAATTGGGAGGACGTCATGGCGCCGGAAGGCGAGCCGGGCGCGCACCGCCGCCGCCGGGTGACACGCCCGCGGCCGGGGCACGCCGACCTCGTCGGGGTCCTCAAGTACGACCGCGACGACGCCCGGGACATCCTGGAGCGTGCCAGCGCCCGGGAGACGGCCGCGCGCGTGGCCGCGGGCGCCCTCGCGCGCCGCCTCCTCGAGGAATTCGGCGTCCAAATCGGCAGCCACGTGGTGTCGCTTGGGGGTATCCGCGCCGCCCTGCCCGAGTCGCTGCCCTCGCCCCTCAACGCCGCCGCCGACCAGTCCCCCGTGCGCGTCCTCGACAAGGCCGCCGAGTCGGCGATGCTCCGCCGGATCGACGAGGCCAAGGCGGCCGGCGACACCCTCGGCGGCGAGGTCGAGGTCCGGGTGGAGGGGCTGGTGCCCGGGCTCGGGAGCCACGTGAGCTGGGACCGGAAGCTCGACGGCCGGCTGGCGGCGCTCCTCATGTCGATTCCCGCGGTGAAGGGCGTGGAGGTCGGGCTCGGGTTCGAGGCGGCGCGCCGCCCCGGCTCGCAGGTCCACGACCCGATCGACCCCGAGCCGACGCGCGGGGCCGGGGTGCGCGCCGTCTATCCGCGGCGCACCAACCACGCGGGCGGCCTCGAGGGCGGCATGACCACCGGCGAGCCGCTGGTGCTGCGCGTGGCGATGAAGCCGATCAGCACGCTGATGAGCCCGCTCCCCACCGTCGACCTCGAGACCGGCAAGGCCGCCGCCGCGCAGAGCGAGCGGTCCGACGTGACGGCCGTGCCGGCCATGGGGGTCATTGCGGAGGCGATGGTGGCCGTGGCGCTGGCCGACGCGATGCTCGAGAAGTTCGGCGGCGATTCCCTCGGGGAGTTGCGCCGCAACGTGGAGGGCTACCTCGCGGCGCTCGCGGCCCGGCGGCCGGACTCGCTGTGAGCGGCCGCCACCTCGTCCTCGTCGGGCTCCCCGGGGTCGGGAAGAGCACCGTCGGGGCCCTGGTGGCCGAGGGGCTGGGCCGACCCTTCGTGGACCTCGACGCCGTCATCGTGGCGAGGGTGGGCCTCCCGATCGAGCGACTCTTCTCCGAGTTCGGCGAGCCGCGCTTTCGCCAGCTGGAAGGCGAGGCGATGGCCGAGCAGCTGCGCGGTGCGCCGTCGGTCCTGGCACCGGGCGGGGGCTGGGCGGCGCACCCCGGCAACCTCGAGCGGGCGCGCGGGGCCGCGCGGTTCGTGTGGCTCACGGCCACGCCGGAAACGGCGCTCCGCCGCGCCCAACACGGCGCGGTGCGGCCGCTGCTCGGCAGCGGCCCTGACGCCGCGGCGCGGCTGGTGGCGCTCCTCTCCGAGCGGCGCGCGTACTACGCCCGGGC
>DAOMFQ010000060.1:0-12116 GCA_035429905.1 Gemmatimonadales bacterium | reverse complement strand
GCACCCAGGCGCGTCGCCTTGCCCGGCTGCTCTTCGGCGGCCAGCTCGGCGGCGCGCCCCAGCGCCACCGCGCCCGCCACGTTTTCGGTACCGGGCCGGATGCCGAACTGCTGCCCCCCGCCATGGATGATGGCCTCGACCGCCGCGCGGCTCCGGACGATGAGGGCGCCGATGCCCTTGGGCGCCCCAATCTTGTGGCCCGAGAGGGTCACGAGCGTGGCGTCCGCGGCGTCGACCGACACGGGAATCTGCCCGAACGCCTGCACCGCGTCGGTGTGGAACATCGCACCGGCGGCCCGACAGCGGCGCCCGATGTCCTCCACCGGCTGCACCGTGCCGACCTCGTTGTTGACCCACATGACCGAGACCACGGCCGGCTTCGCGGCCAGCACGCGGTCCAGCGCCGCGAGGTCCACGACGCCGTGGGCGTCGACCGGAAGGATGGATTCCGAGCCGCCGAGGCGCACCACGGCATGGGCGGCCGCCAGCACCGCCTTGTGCTCGGTGGCGCACGCCGCCGCGTGCATCGGGCGTCCGGCCGCCCCGGCCGCCAGCGCCGCCCCCACGATCGCGAGGTTGTCGGCCTCCGTGCCGCCGGAGGTGAACACCACCTGATTCGGCTCGGCGCCGACCGCGGCCGCCACCTTGCGCCGCGCCTCCTCGATCCCGGCGCGCGCCGTCCGCCCGAACCGGTGGGCGCTCGACGGGTTGCCGAAGGCCGCCGGCCCGAGGAAGGGCAGCATCGCCTCGAGCACTTCAGCACGAACCGGGGTCGTCGCGGCGTGGTCGAGATAGACGGGAGTCAGGGGCATGGTGGTCACGGTTCCTACATGCTGGAGACGTCGAGGGCGAGCACGTCGTCCACCCGGACCGTTTCCTGGGTGAAGAACGGCTCGCCGAAGCGGGTCCGGATGAGCGAACCGTAATGCGCGTTCTGGGTCTCGACGAGCGCGTAGAGATCCTGCCCGGTCGGGAAGATCTCGCCCGCGGCCTTGGCCCCGTCGAACTGGCTGGCGTAGCACCGGATGGCGGCCAGCTTGCGCGCGAACTGCGCACTGATGTCCACCACGAAGGTCGGCTTGACCGGGTCCTCCCGGTAGCTGAGGGCGTAGAGGACCTTGTGCGGCCGGTGCGGCTCGCCAGGTGCGTCGTACTTCGAGAGGCCCGCCAGGAAGCAGGCGTCGCGCCCGAGCTCCGACGCCACGCGATGGTCGGGGTGCCGGCCCACCGGGTACGGGAGGATCACGACCCGCGGCCTGAAGTGCCGGATCTCGCCCACCACCAGCCGGCGGGCCTCTTCGGAGTTTTGCAGGTGGGCGTCCGGGAGCCCGGCATTGCGCCGCTCGCGGACCCCCATCAGGCGGGCGGCGGCCTCGGCCTCGGCGGCGCGGAGATCCGCGCTCCCCCGCGTGCCGCTCTCGCCGGCGGTCAGGTCGAGGATGCCGGCCGAATGGCCCTGGTCGATGGCCCGCAGCAGGGTCCCGGCGCAGGTGAGCTCGACGTCGTCACGGTGGGCCGCAATGGCCAGGATGTCAACGGACATAGGGTGGCAAAATAGCCTATTCGTGCCGCAATGCCTCGACCGGGTCCATCCTGGCCGCCCGGTTGGCGGGGTACATCCCGAAGACCAGGCCGATGCCCACCGAGACCACCGTGGCCAGCACCGCGCTCCAGAGCGGCACCGAGGACTGCAGGCTCAGCACGCGCTTCAGGAGCTCGCCGAGGCCGAGGCCGACGACGATGCCGAGCAGACCGCCCACGAGGGTCAGGGTCGCGGCCTCGACCAGGAACTGCAGGAGGATTTCCCGCCGGGTGGCCCCGAGCGCCTTGCGGAGGCCGATTTCGTGGGTCCGGTCGGTGACCGACACCATCATGATGGCCATCACGCCGATGCCGCCCACCAGGAGGGCCACGCCGGAAAGCGCCACCATCACGCCGAAGAACGCCGAGGTCAGGCTGCTGATCGTGTCGAGAATCTGGTCCTGGGTCAGGAGGTCGAAGGTATTGGGCACGCCGGGGCGGAGCCGGCGTTCCCGTCGCAGGGCCATCGTCACCAGGTCCTGCGCATGGGCGACGTCCACGTCGGGCCGTCCCTTCACGGAAATGAACAGCCCGTTGGTCTCGTCGTACCGCAGGTTGTACTTGGCTGACCGGTAGGGGACAATCGCGCCGTTCTGCTGCCCGGGCGGCTCGAAGATGTTGGCCGGCTTCTGGTAGATGCCGATGACGCGGAAGGGGGTGCCGTTCACGCGGACCAGCTGGCCCATGGGGTCGAGCCGGCCGAAGAGGTGGTCGGCCGTCTCCGACTCCAGCACGATCACCTGTTCGCCGGACAACTCGGACCGGGTGAAGAACCGTCCCCGGAGCAGCGTGCCGCCCTGGATGTCCATGTAGTGGTCATCGGCGGCCCAGACGATCAACGTCTGGGTGCGCGAGCCACGGGACTCGATCCGCGCGAAGATCTGGATCCACATCCCGGAGTACTGGATCTCGGGAATCTGCGCGATCGCCTCCGCGTCGCGCTCGCTCAGGACCGGCCGGATGCGGACTTCGTAGGGGAGGTTGTCGGGGTTGATGGGCGTCTGGCTGAAGTACCGCATCACGTAGAAGGCCGTCGGCCCGGCGGTCTCGAGGGCGTTGAAGATCTGTGTCCGCACCCCCTGGACGATCGAGGCCATCGTCATGACGGTCGCCACGCCGATGATGACGCCGAGCACCGTGAGCGCCGAGCGCGTCTTGTTGGCGCGCATCGCGTCGAGGGCCATCACCACGCCCTCGCCCAGCCGGCTCAGCGGAATCATCTGGCTATTCGGCCCGGAGTGCGGTGATGGGGTCGAGGCGGGCCGCCCGCGTGGCCGGGTACACGCCGAAGAGGAGGCCGGTCCCGGCGCCGAGCGCCAGCGCCAGCGACACCGACCAGAGCGTGACCCGCGCCGGGAGCGGCGTCACGGTGGAGACGAGGAGGGCGAGCGACCACCCTGCCGCCACCCCCAGGATCCCGCCGAAGAACGAGAGGGTGGCGGCCTCGACCAGGAACTGTCGACGGATGTCGCGCCGCGTGGCCCCGAGCGACTTCCGGATGCCGATCTCCCGGGTCCGTTCGTTGACCGTCATCAGCATGATGTTCATGATGACGATGCCGCCCACCACGATCCCGATGCACACCACCGCCGGGATGATCGTGAACAGGATCCTGGTGAGGCTCTTCCAGAACGCCACGAGCGCGTCCGCCTTGTCCACCGTGAAGTCGTCGGGCTCGGTGGGCCGGAGCCGGTGCGCCACCCGCATGGCCTCCTGCGCGCGGGCCATGCCCGGTTCGACCTGCTCGGCGTCGCGCATCTTGACCGACACCACCGTGGTCTTGCGGCGCCCGTACATCGACTCGAACGTGGAGTAGGGGAGCAGCGCGAAGCCGTCGAACGACTGGCCAAGCACCTTGCCCTTCTTCGCGATCACGCCCTTGATCACGAATTCCTGGCCCGAAATCCGGACCCGGCGCCCGATCGCCTTCTGGGGGTCGCCGAACAGCTTGTCCGCCACGTCAAAACCGACCACCGTCACCATCCGGCGTCCGTCGAGGTCGGGTTCGGTGAGCGGCTCCCCGGCGGCGAACACGTAGTCCCGGACGACCTGGAAGGACGGGGTGATGCCGAAGATGAGGACGTCGCCGATCCGCAGGTTGCGATAGACGATGTCGCTGGTCGGCGTGGGCCAGCCGGACTGGAATGCCACGGCCTGGGCGTCGGGGAGGGCGCGCCGGACCACCTCGGCGTCGTCCATGCTGACCAGCGGCCGCTTGGCGATGGCCCGCACCTCGTCGTCGTCCATGAGGCCGAACGCCACCGGGTCGCGCCGCACCTGGAAGGCGTTGGTGCCGATGACCGCGCCCGTGATGTTCTCCTTCACGTACGCGTTCATCCCCTGGATGATGGCCACCACGGCCACCAGGAACCCGACGGACACGATGATGCCGAGTAGCGTGAAGAACGACCGGAGCTTGCTGGTCAGGATGGACTGCAGGGCCAGGCGGAAGGCTTCGCGGACGGGCATGGGGGAAAGCTAGCGGGGAAGCGGGAAGGCTGGAAAGCGGGACAGGAGTGACCTCCCCGCTTCCCCGCATCCCCGCCTGTTCATTCGTAGCGGAGCGCTTCCACCGGGTCCAGCTTGCTGGCCTTGCTGGCCGGATACATCCCGAAGAAGATGCCGGTCACGATCGACGCGAGCAGCGCCACGACCACCGACCAGAGCGGGACCGCGGCCGGGATCGGCGTGAACGCATGGATGGCCCAGGCGATGAGCCCGCCCAGGATGAGCCCCACGGCGCCGCCGACCAGCGTGAGGGTGGCGGCCTCCACGAGGAACTGGAAGAGGACCTCCCGGCGGGTGGCGCCCAGCGCCTTCCGGACGCCGATTTCGCGGGTGCGCTCGGTCACCGAGATCATCATGATGGCCACCACCCCCACGCCGCCCACCATCAGGCCCACGCTGGACAGCGCGAGCATGATCATGAAGAATGCACCCGTCACCTTGTCGAACGTTTCAAGGACGCGCTCCTGGGTGACGATGGCGAAGTTGTTCTCCTGTGCCGGCTTGAGCCCGCGCTTGCCGCGCATGGCGGCGACGACCTGGTCCTGGGCATCCTCCACCGACACGCCCTCCACCGGCATGACGGCGATGTCCATCCATCCCTTCCAGTAGTCGGCCACCTTCTCGAAGGTGGTGTGCGGCATGGCCAGTCGCTGCTGGTCGCCGCCGCCGAAGAGGGAGGCGGCCTCGACGTGCAGCCCGACCACGGTGAACGGCTGCCCGAAGATCTTGATGGTCTTCCCGATCGGGTCGAGGCCGGGAAAGAGCGTCTCCGCCAGCTTGTCGTTGATGACGCAGACCCGTGCGCCCGCCGCGTACTCCATGACGGTAAAGCTCCGCCCCGCCACGATCTCCCCGCCGGTCACGTACACCCAGCTCGGGCCGAAGCCGGCGATGTTCACGCTGCTGAGGTCCACGTCGCCGTACTTGACCGGGCCGCCGGTCCCCTCGGATACCGACACGTCCTGGATCATGGGCAGGCGCCGGATCATCTCGGCGTCCGCCACGGTGATCCAGGGATTCTTCCGCCAGGGCGAGAGCTCGTCCGAGCCATCCGAGATGTTGAGGCCGCCCGAGAAATAGCGCTGGACGTAGAAGGTGCGCGGCCCCGCCGACTCGAGCATGGCAGTGATGCTGCGGTTGATGCCGGTGATGGCCGAGGCCATCGCGATCACCACCATGACGCCGATCGCCACGCCCAGGATGGTCAGCGCCGCGCGCACCTTGCTGGCGCGCAGGGAGTCGAGCGCGATCCCGATGCCTTCGACGGCGCGGCTGATCGACTGGGACACGGTGCCTCCCGGCTACTCGGCGCGGAGCGCCACGATGGGATCCAGCCGGCTCGCGCGGCTGGCGGGGTACACCCCCGCGATCACGCCGACCATGATGCCGAGCCCGACGCCCACCAGGATGGACCAGGGCGCCACGGCGGCGGGGAGCGGCGATACGGCCCGCACCACGAACGCGAGCAGGATGCCGAAGCCGATGCCGAGCCCGGCGCCGACGGTGGAGAGCGTGGCCGACTCGACCACGAACTGCGCCAGGATGTCGCGCCGCTTGGCGCCGAGCGCCTTCCGGATGCCGATTTCGCGGGTCCGCTCGGAGACCGCCATCAGCATGATGTTCATGATGACAATGCCGCCCACCACCAGCGAGATCGCCACGAGGCCGGGCAGGGCCATGAAGAGCACCTTGGAAATCTTCTTCCACCCCTCGAGGGCGCCTTCCGAGGTCTCGAGGTAGAAGTTGTTTTCCTGGGCCGGCTTCAGCCCGCGGCGTGCGCGCATCAGCGCCTCGACCTCGGCCATGGCGGCCTGCATTTCCGTCGGGCCGGCCGTCTGGACCTGGAGGTCGTCCAGGATGTTGATCGGGCAGATGTAGCGCCGCGCCGGGGCGGTGTAGGGCATGATGGCGAACTTGTCCATCGACAGCCCGAACAGCGTGCCCTGCTTGGCCACCACCCCGATGATCCGGTACGGCAGCCCCGCGATGATGACGTCCTTCCCGACCGGGTCCACCCCGGGGTAGAGCTTCTCCGCCACCAGGTCGCCGAGCACGATGACGGTGCGTCCGGCCCGGACTTCCTGCGCCGAGAAGCCGCGACCGTTGACCAGTTCGTAGTTCTTGATCTGGAAGTAGGTCTCTTCCGTGCCGACCAGGCTGATGTCCTTGGCCGTCTTGCCGTTGTAGCTCAGCGCCATCCGGTCTTCGCAGAACATGGCAAAGGTGGCGGGGGTCGTCACCCGCGCCTTCACGTAGTCCGCGTCGGCGTAGGTGATGCGCGGCCGGCGGCGCCAACTGAGCCAGGTCTCGCGGGTCACGTCGCCGGTGGTGATGCCGGGCCGCTGGCGGAGCTTGAAGGTGTTGAGCCCGATGAGCCGGTTCGCGAACTGGTCCTCCATGTACACGTTCATGCCCTGCACGATCGACACCACCGCGATCAGGAACATGACGCCGATGAGCACGCCGATCAGGGAGAAGAAGCTCTTCAGCTTCTGCACCCAGATGGTGCGGAGGGCCATGGTGACCGCTTCCCAGATCGGCATCGGCTCAGGCCGCCTTCGGCTGGTTGAGGACGTCGCTCGCCACCCGGCCGTCCCGGAGGACCACCACGCGCGCGGCATGCGCCGCGATATCCGGTTCATGGGTGACCATCACCACCGTCTGCCCGTCCCGGTGGAGGTCACTGAACACCCGCATGATCTCCTCGCTCGTGGTGCTGTCGAGGTTGCCGGTGGGCTCGTCGGCCAGCAGGATCGACGGCCGGTTGACCAGCGCGCGCGCGATCGCCACCCGCTGCCGCTGCCCGCCCGAGAGTTCGTTGGGGCGGTGGTGCATCCGGTCCCCGAGGCCCACCCGGGCCAGCGCCTCTTCCGCCCGGGCCCGGCGGTCGCGGCTCGACACCCCCGCGTACACCAGCGGCAGCTCGACGTTGTGGAGCGCGGTGGCCCGCGGGAGCAGGTTGAATGTCTGGAAGACGAACCCGATCTCCTTGTTGCGCACACGGGCCAGGGCGTCGTCGGCCATCCGGGACACTTCCTGCCCGCTCAGCCAGTACTCCCCGCCCGAGGGCGTGTCGAGGCAGCCGATCATGTTCATCAGCGTGGACTTGCCGGAGCCCGACGGCCCCATGATGGCCACGTATTCGTTGCGCCGGATCTCGAGGTCCACCCCGCGCAGGGCCTGGACCACCTCGGCGCCCATCTCGTAGGCCCGCGTGAGGCCGCGGACGGCGATGACGAGGTCGCTCATCACTTCTTGTCCTCGCCCGGCTTCGGCGCCTTCATGGCCCGCACCTTGGTGCTGTCCTGCAGGTCGCGGATCGTCTGGTAGGTGCCCGCCACGATCGAGTCGCCCACCTGCACGCCGCTCAGCACCTCGAAGTACTCCTCGCCGGCGATGCCGACCTTCACCGGCGTGAACATGGCGACGCCGCCGCGCACCACGAAGACGCCCTCGGTGTCCTTCTTCATCTCCGGCGACGCCGAATCGCCGGCGGCGGGGGCCGCCGGGGCCGGCGCCGGCACGCTCTCGTTGGAGATCGCCTCGTGCTGGCGGACCGTGAGGGCGATGATCGGCACGCTGGGCACCTGGGTGCGCGTGTCGGTGACGATCTTGGCGGTCGCGCTCAGGTCGGGCCGCACGTCCTGCGGCGGGTTGACGAGGGTGATTTCCACGTCGAAGTCGACCGCGCGGTCCGACGAGCCGGCCGCCGTGGCGGTCGCCGTCAGCTGCGCGCTGTTGCTGATCTTGCTGACGCGCCCGACGAACGAGGTGTCGGGGAAGGCGTCGATCGTGACCCGGACCGAGTCGCCCATGGCGAGGCGCACGACGTCGGTTTCGTCGACCTGGACCTTGGCCAGGATGACGGACAGGTCGGCGACCGTCATGAGGAGCGCGGTCTCCTTCGAGAAGGTGCCGGGCACCGCGACCTCGCCGACCTCAACGTTGAGCCGGGTGACCCGGCCGTCGATCGGAGAGATCAGCCGGGTCTTGGCCAGCTGGTCCTGGGCGTCCTGCAGCGAGGCGCGGTTCTGCGCCACCTGGGCGTTGGCCGCGTTCAGGTTCGCCTTGGCCACCTCGAACGCCGTCTGCGCCTGCTCGACCGCTTCGGTCGAAATCAGGTTCGGGCTGGACGCGCTGAGGTCCTTGGCACGCCGGACCGTGCGTTCGGCCTGCTCGTAGTTGGCGGTGGCCTGCACCTGCGACGCGGTGGATGCCGAGAGCAGCGCGGTCATGCGCGCCACCGCCGCCTCGTACTGCGCCGGGTCGATCTGGAGCAGGAACTGCCCCTTCTTGACCCAGTCGCCCTCCTTGACGGCGATCTGTGTGATGCGGCCGGTGATGTCCGCACTGATATCCACCTTCGTCTGCGGCTCGATCCGGCCGCTGGCCGTGACCGAGGCCACCAGGTCCTGCGGCTTGACCGTGTCCAGCCGGACCTCGGTGGCCGACTTGTCGCGGTTCGCTGCCGCCAGGAAAAGGCCGCCAGCCACGACGATGACGATGGCGGCGAAGAGTCCGAACTTGGTGCGACGTGACATGTGCATCCTCGGGATTAACGAAGGGGACGCCCGACCGCCTCTTCCAGCGCGGCCACGGCCTTGTGATACGCGAACACGGCATCCACGTAGGTGCCCTCGGCCCGCTGCACCGCGCCCTCGGAGTCCGAGAGTTCGAGCGCGGTGCCGTTGCCCAGCCGGTAGCGGTCCTGTGCCAGGCGCAGCTGGTCGGCCGCCGCGGTCCGGTTCGCCTCGGCCACGCCGATCGCCTCGTACGCGGCGCTGATCGCCAGGTAGCGGCTGGTCACCTGCGTGCGGACCAGCAGCGACTGCGCGCGCAGCTGCTCGGTGGCGTCATCCCGGCGGGCCTTGGCCTCGGACACGCGCGTTTCGCGCTGCAGCCCGTTGAACAGCGGCAGCGACAGCCCGGCGAAGACCTGGAACGGGGTCGTGGTGAAGTCGAAGGGGAAGACGTCGTTGGCGGAGACGATCTGCTGCGACACCGCCGGGTCGAGCGCCGTGCCCGACGGGTTCAGCCCCGCGTAGGCGTTGCAGTCGGGAATGATGCCGCCGTTCGGATATCCGGGAATGCCGCCCGCCCCGTAGGTGAGGCCCCGGATGATGTCGTTTTGGAAGCTGCAGTTGGCCGCCGTGGCCGACGCGCTCGAATACGCCTGGTTGATCAGCGAGTTTTCGTCGGTGTACTGCTGCGTGTACCCGCTCCACCTGGCGCCGGCGGTGAGCGAAGGGAAGTACTCGCCCTTGACGGCGGTCACTTCATAGCCCCTCGCGTCCGCCGAGGCCGCGGCGGCGAGCAGATTCGGGTTCACCTCGGCGGCCAGCGCCAGGAGGCTGTCCAGATTGTAGGCCGGCGCCACCACCGGGAAGGAGTCGGTGAGCACGACCTCCTCCAGGGCCGCCGGCGCCGAGACGCCCATCAGCCGGTAGAGCTCGAGCCGCGCATCGGCGTTCTGCTGCTTGGCCACCAGCAGGTCCACGTTCGACTGGCCCAGCGTGACCTCGGCCTGGCGGACGTCGAGCATCGTGGCCTGGCCCACCTGGTACCGCGCACGGGCCAGGTCGAGGAACACCTGGTTGCGCTTGGTCTGCTGGGTGACGACGTCGATCCGCGCGTTGGTCTGGAGGACGTTCAGGTACTGCACCAGCACGAGCGAGCGGAGCTGCACGTTGGCGGCGTCGATCTGCTGCTGCGTGGCACGGTGGTTCGCCTTCGTCTGGCCCGGCGCCGTCAGCACGCGGCTGTCCAGTCCCCAGGACAGGTCCAGGGCGTAGCTCGAGCCGATCGACGCGGAGGTCTTGATGACGTTGGTCCCGCCGAAGTTCGACGAGCCGGATCCCGTGTAGTTGAACCCGCCCGAGACGCTGGCACTCGGGATGAACGAGGCGACGGCGCTCTTCACCGCCATGCTGGACGGCCCCTCGTTGTTCAGCCACTGCTGGTAGTCCGGATTCTTGGCCAGCGCGGTGCTGATCGCCTCCGATAGCGAAAGCCCGACGACAGGGGCCGCCTCGAGGGCCGCCGTCGGCGCCAGCGATTTCGGCTGCTGGGCGAGGGCCAGGGTCGGAACGAGCAGGCCAAGCGCGAGCAACCGCGTCCAGTGCGTCATGACAGTTCCCCAGAGTTTTCGAGCGGTATTAATGAAGCGTGCGGGCCTTACGCAGCAGGCCCACCGCAAGTTTCAGCTTGGGACGAATGGCGGGAAAACCGTTATGCGGTAATGACTTGGGTCTGGAGCCCGCCGGTCAGCGCGCCTGCCTGATGGCGGAGACTCCGTCTGAGAGGAGCACCTGCATGAGCCGTCCCCCCGCATCGACGGTCAAGGTGCCCGACACGACGCCCGTGACCTCGATCGTGGTGGGCGCCGAACGGGTGGCCGTCAGTTGCCCCCGCCGCCCGGTCCTCGGGAACAGCACCGGGAGCCGGGCGCCGGCGGGTGTCGACTTCTCCGCCACCACCTGGTAGAGGGCGAAGACGCTGTCGTCGAGGATCACGATGCCGGTGGCGCGCGGATACTCGCGCACCGACTCCGCGGCCGGTGTCGTCTGGCGAATCGTCAGGTTGTCCTGCAGCGCGGCGCCGTAGACCTTGCTCAGGCCGCTGGCCTGCCGGGTGTCGAATTGGAGCGCCGTCACCGCCCCGGTGGCGTTCCGCTCCAGCACCGCCTGGATCTGCACCGTCGGGCGGCTGCCGGGATAGCGAGCCAGCGACGCAATCGTCGACCCGCTGGCACCGCCCGCCGCTCCCGCCTGCACCGAGAACTCTTCGCGGCCGAGCGCGGTCTCGCCGCGTTGGATGTCGAAGACGCCCCGGTCGCCCTGCTGGGCGGCGAGCGGCGCGGCGCAGAGGGACGCCAGGACGAGCGTGAGCGGGGTGCGCATCAGGACTCCGGGTTGAGGCAGCGGACCGCGATGCGGTCCAGGATGTACTGGTACAATCGCGCCCCCTTCTCGGCGGTGGCGAGCGACGGCCGCGCGACGGCCGTGTCCCGTGCAAGTTCAATCCGCACCAGTGACGGCGCGATATGCAGCAGCAGGGAGGTGTCCAGCTCCCCCCCGTGCGCAGGCATCCCGGGCGCCTCGAGCAGGTCGCCGAAGTCCATCGAGAAGATGTCGACGACCTGCACCCGGGCGTCCTTGACCAGCAGCGTGCTCAAGGCCTCCTGGTGCGCCTCGTGGCCCTCGGCCGTCACCAGCACGAACTCCCGGACGCCGCTGCCGACTTCCCACGCCTCGATCAGCTCATTCATCAACCGGTGGAGTGTCTTCCGGCCCAGCGGCGCGCTGCCAGGCCGCGGTCGGTGTGGATCTCGGTTGGCACCGTATTCGACCGCCGGCGCGCGCAATACCCCGAATCGGGCGGAGAGATCGTCGGCGAGGCGCTCCACGAGGATGGTGTCGATGCCCAGGGGAAGGTGTGCGCCGTGCTGTTCGGTGGACCCGACCGGAACGATGAGCGCCGGCCGGCGGGCCAGGCAGCGCGCCACCTCCTCCGGGGGTAACTCCTTCAGCCGCCAGGGCGTGGTCGGACTCATTGTGCGTATAATACGCGGGTGAACCGCTCCTCGCTCCGCTGGTGGCTCCCCGGCGCCGCCCTGACGGTCCTCGCTGCCGGGGAGTGGCTGCGCGCGCCCGCGCCGGCGTGGATCGTGGTCGGTTGCGTGGGCGCACTGATCGGCCTCGCGGGCTTGCGGCCGTGGGGCGGGTGGCGCCAACGGGCCGTCGGCCTCGCGCTGGCATTGCTGGCACTGGCGCCGCTCGTCACCGCATGGCGGCTGGACCAGGTGGAGCGGCACTGGCCCGCTCTGCAGGCCGCCCGGGTGCAGCGTGCCACCGATCGCCTGGCCGGCGACCTGCACGCCGCCTTCCTGCTGGCCAGCCGCCTCGCCGACCTGGCCAGCGCCGCCCCTGCCGACCCGATCGCCGCCTTCGACGCGCTGGAACGGGCGGTGGCCGGTGCGCCGATTGAAGCCGGCGTGGCGCTGCTGGGCCAGGGCGGCCGTCTCCACG
>DAOMFQ010000059.1:0-12122 GCA_035429905.1 Gemmatimonadales bacterium | reverse complement strand
CCGCTGATGCAGGAGGCGATCACCGCCACGCTCAAGACGGCTGTCGATGAGTCTCGCGCCGCGCTCGCCGCCGCCACGCGGGATGGGGAGGGGTAGGAAGATGGCGCGCATCCGAGTCAGACCGCACCAGTTGCCGCCGCCGACGTGGCGTTGCTGGTTCCACGGCTTCCCGCCGCGTGAGGAGGCAGTGTTCGTCTACGACCTCTCCGATCGCATGGTCGGGATGCTCTGCGGCTGCGGCTCGTTCCGCTGGCCGCGCCTCCTCGCCACCCCGCCCGCCCCGGAGGCGAAGTGAGCACCCCGCGCCTGTTCGCGATCCCGCTCGGTCAGGGCCCGTGGGTGTCCGGCGTGTGCTGGACCTCCTGCGGCAAGGGCCTGATCGGAGGTATCGACCTCGGCCCCGGCGGCGCGGCGATCCCGTGCGCGACCCCGGCCAGCGAGTGCCCGCACTTCGTCAAGGAGCAGGACGGCGAGCCGTTCGCGACGATCGACGACGGCGACGACCCGGCGCGCCCGATCTGGCTGCGGGCGATCAGCGAGAAGCCGCGCGAGTTCACCACCCCGGAGGCCCCGTGACGACGCACGAC
Organism: Gemmatimonadales bacterium; assembly: GCA_035429905.1. Classification (GTDB taxonomy): domain Bacteria; phylum Gemmatimonadota; class Gemmatimonadetes; order Gemmatimonadales; family GWC2-71-9; genus SPDF01. Next base: position 11,535 of record DAOMFQ010000059.1, on the reverse strand, counting down.
CTGAAGTGCTGGCCGGTCTACTTCGCCGCCATCAAGGACGGGAGCAAGCCGTTCGAGGTGCGGAAGGAGGACAATCGGATCTACTGCGTCGGCGACGTCCTGCGGCTGCGGGAGTGGGACCGGATCACCGAGAAGTACACCGGCCGCGAGGTGAGCAAGACCGTCACGTATGTGCTGGCCGGCTCTCGGATGGTGGCCCCGGGCCACGTCGTGCTCGGACTCGGGCCTGCGGAGGCTCCCCATGCCTGACCTGCTCACCATGCCCGCGAAGGAGGCGATTCGGGAGGTGGAGAGGATCCGTCGGCGCGGCATGGTGACGGAGCCGACGTGCGACCGTTGCCACCAACCCCGCGCTGGCGCTGCGCACACTAAGGCCGATCCCGATTATCACCTCTACGAGCCGGGCGGTCCGCGCGTGGTCGATTCCGAGACGATCGCGGCGTGGGATGCCCTGCTCGCGCTGGCCCGGGAGGCGCTGCTCGCCCGCGCGGAGAAGGAGAAGACCCGATGAAGCGCTGCACCATCTGCGGCATGGCGCACGGGCCGGGGCTCTGCGCCTACGTCCACCATTTCACCCAGGTCGCGATCGACGCGATCAACAAGGTCGAGGCGCTGGAGAAACGCGTGCGCGAGTTGGAGCGCAAGAGGAGGAAGAGCCGATGAAGATCGAAATCACGGGCGGCTACGGGACCTGCAGGACGCACCCGGGCGAGCATCTGTGGCAGAGCCTGACCTGCGTCGAGTTCGTCCAGTCCGCCGCTGTTGTACCTGCTCCTATGTCGGGGGAGGCGCAGAATCACGCGCCGGAGACGGGGCGCTCTGCCTACGGCCCTCATTGGCGCGACCGGCCGGTCCACTCGGACTATTCCATCGCGGAGGCCGAGGCGCAGTTGCGCGCCGACGGGATCGACCCCGACGCCGCAGCGCAGGAAGCGGTGGCCTACGTGCGCAACAAGACTGGCGGCAAGTACCCGATCGGCGGGGACCGTTCGCAGCTACTGCGCCGTCTCGCGCAGGAGTGGCTTGACCGCAACTCGCAGTCGCCAATTCACCAAGCGACCGTCGATGCGTTCGCGGCGGGCAACGCGTTGATGGAAGCCCTCGACATGTACGCGGCGCAGGTGTCCGAGGTCCGCAGCCTGCGGGAGCGGTGGCTCGCCGATGCACGCCAGAACACGGACCTGCACACCAAGGCGATGAAGAAGCTGGACGACGACTGGAGTGCAGCCCGGAAGGCGGCGTTGGACGAAGCCGCGATGTGGGAGCGCCGGGCGAAGTCGGCCGTGATCGAGGCCGAGACGAATATGGTGCAGATCGAGCGACTCCGCGACATCGCCGCCCTCCAACTCAACGGCCTGATGGAGATTCGTCAACTCGCCGCGTTGGGCGAGCCGAGCACGGTCATTCAGGAGAAGATCAGCGCGACGATCGGTGAGTCGCTGCGTATGTCGATGGTCGCCCAGCCGCTCAGCGCGGAGATTGGGCGCTACCCCGCGCTCGGCACCTGTGGCGGCGACACGATGCACGATGGGTCGGCGCTGCACCCGCAGTGCAGCCTGTATAGTTGGCGCCGCGCGGAGAAGGAGGCGGGGCGGTGAGCCTGAACCTACTGTTGCTGGCGTTTGAGGCCGCGCACGCCGAGCACGCAATCAGCGGCTCCATTCACGCATCCAAGGGGTGCCACGCCTGCACCCTGATCGGCCGCCTCCTTGCTGCGGTGCGGGAGGAGGAAAAGCAGTGGCCCAACCTCAAGGCGGGGAGTTTGTGGGGACTCGGCGGCGGCAACAAGGCGGCCCTCTTCACCAGCGAGCCGATGACCCACCGGCAGTGGGAGATGCTCAAGCGGCTGGTGGACATCATGGAGCCGGAGCCCGATGCAGTATCCGCGGCCCCATCCACTCCAACGGAGGCGGGGCGGTGAGCGCGCAGATCGGAGACGTGGTGGTGATCTCTGGCCCCGATGGGTCCTATGTGAGACACGGAACTCAGCTGGTCCCCGGCATCCCGCGCGCCACGCTGCTGCGGTGGGCGTGCGAGGAGATCAACGACTGCGGCGGCAGGTGGGAATCGGAGAACGGGATCCCGCGCCTGCGCCCGCTGCGTATCGGCCTACCGTGGTGCGGAGATACCGCCGCCGCCGCGCTGCTGCTCTGCGAGGCCATCGGCACCGACGAGGCGGACAGCGAGGAGTGGGGATGAGCGCGCGAGCGTGGTGGTCTGAGTAGATGGCCGCCGCGCGCCAGGTGGTGCTCTAGAGCTTCTTGGCCACGTAGAACCCGGCCGCCCCGCCCGCCAGCACGGCCAGGACCAGGCCGACCACCAGGACCGGCTTGGAGGCGAAGAACGCCTTCTCCTCGGCGACCGTCTTCGTCCAGCACTCCTGCGCCGCTCGCTCCTCCAGGTAGGTCATCTGGGCGTTGATCCGCCGCACCTGGTCAGCACTGAACCAGTAGCCCCCAGTCGAGCTCCCGTCCGGCGCCACCCAGAGCAGGGGTGCGTAGACCGGCGGGACCGGACCGGGGGCGTGGTAGCCGACCACCGGGCCGGGCTCCGGGGCGGGCTCTTCGGCGAGCACCGGACGGGCCAGGAGGCCCGCGAGCGCCAGAAACGCCGCCACGGGCCTCCCGCGGCCCACGGCTAGGCCTTCCCGAGGTTGGCCGCGGCGGCGTCGGCGTTCGACTGCGCCACGGCGGCGTCTCCGGCGGCGGTGTGCGCGGCCACCTTCACCTGGGTGCGGCTCCAGGTGTACCCGAGGGTGGCCAGGACGCTGCCCACGAAGCCGAGGATGGCCAGCACGGGGCCGAACCACTGCGCGCCGCCGAGGGTCGGCTGCAGCTGGGTGAGGATGTCCACCAGAGTGCCGACCACGACGGCGGCGGCGCCGAGGATGGCCGTCCACTTGGTGGCGGTGAACTCGGAGGTGGTGTTGCCGGGGGTCGTGTCGGGCATCGGTTCTCCTTGGTTGGTCACCGGCTGTAGCCGGTGAGGGTGAGGCTGGCTGCGCTGTTGGCGGCGGGGGTTGCGCTGGTCTCCAGGGTCATCGGGACGTTGACCGAGCCTGGGAGGTTGAGTGGGGGCGAGGTCACGCAGAACTCCAGGTTGGCGGCGGACGCCATCTTGCCGGACCACAGGATGGTGCCCACACCGCCGTCGATCGTGTTGGTGATGCCCCATCCGTCGCGGAGGTCGCAGCGGATGTCGGCCTGCGCCCCGCTTCCGCCGACGCAGCAGGTGGCGCTGGTCGCGACGTGGGTGAGTCCGACGCCGGCGTCGCGGCTCGCGCTCGCCGCGGTCTGTGCGGCTGGAGAGTGGGTCACCGACCACTGGCCGGGGAAGTAGGACTGCGCCCGCGCATCCTTCGGGCGCTGCCCGACCCACAGGAGCGCGAGGCCGACCACGAGGATGGCGAGGGTCACGGCGACGGGGACTCGGAGTTCGTGACGCATGGGGGCCCTTTCAGTGGATGACGCCGACGACCCGGAGGATCGCGACGCCGGTGTAGATGGCGGAGAAGACCGCCAGCGAGAGCGCGAGTAGGCGCATCGACTGGGCCACGCCCGCTGCCGCCTTGGCCTCGGCGAGCGCAGCTGCGGCCGCGTCCCTGATCGACTCCGAGTCTGCGCGCGCCGCCAGCCTCGCCCCCTTGGCTCCGGCGACGTGCTGCTCGAGGAGCTCGACCGCAGCGGCCAGCAGGTCTCCGCTCGCGACCCGGAACCGCTGCTGCGCGCGGGTGGCAGCGAGACCGACCAGGTCCTTGTGGAGTTCAGCGGAGACCGCCCGGTAGGCTGCGACCGCTTCCTGTGGCGTCATCGGCGGCTCCTTCATCGCAAGAGTCCGAGGAGCGCCCACTTCACCTGGACGGTCGGGAAGCCGGGCGAGTTCGTCTGGGCGGTGATGCGGATGTAGGTGAAGGGGTTCGGCGGGTCGATGGTCACCGTCACCTCCTCGCCGGCGTGGGCGAGGTGGGTCTGGGTCCGCTCGGTGTTCGGATGGGAACCGTTGTGCGAGACCTCGACGATCAGGGCGACGTCGTTCGCGCCGTCGAGGTTCTCCAGGTGGACGGCGAACCCATCATGGGTCTCACCGTAGGAGGTGAACGCCAGCAGCGTGGTCAGCGTGCTCACGTCCTGCGGGGTGGTGACGTCGGCGAGCACGTTCCACCAGCGGGCTCTCGGGATGCGGCCCATCGCCGCCTGTTCACCTCGGTCAAGCATCGGGGGCCTCGAGCGCAGTCTTGCACGCGGCACGCAGATGGTCGACGGGGACCTCGGAGCCGCCGGCGGCGAGCATCCGCTGGGCACGCTGTACGACCGCCGTCAGGCGCTGCGCCTCCGTGTAGGCTCCGTGGGCTGTTGCGGCGCGGGCGCCGCCGGCGGTGGACACCCGTCGCTGCTGCCGCTCGCGGTGGCCGATTTCGTAGACCAGCTGCTCCTCGATCGCTGCCACGACCACGTCAGCAAGAGGCCGCAGATCCACCGAGTCCGGCGGAGGTGGTACCGCCTCACCCTTGGAAGTGAATACCAGTGTCTCCCCCGGCTCGCCCTTCTCGCCACGAGGACCACGCTCGCCAGGAGGGCCCCGCGCTCCCGGTGGACCCGGCTCACCGACGGGCCCCTGGTAGCCCTGGTCTCCATGCTCCCCGACCGCCCCGCGAGGCCCGGCGGGGCCCGGAGGGCCGATTCCACCCTGCTCTCCCTTTGGCCCGCGGCGCAGGAGGGCCACGACGGACACCACCAGCGCGAGCGCAGCGAGGACCAAGTCGAGCGACATGGGCGGCCTCCGGGGTTAGGACCGGTTCACCTTCACCTTACGACGGGACGACGAAGAAGTTGAACTGCGCCGCGATGGCGGCGTCGAGGTGAGCGTCCGTCACGAGCGCGGACTGGGCGGCGCTGTTCCCCGAGGTGATCGCCACGGTCCCGCCCTGGGTCGCGTCGGCGATCACGGTCGCGTCGAGCGCCGCCGCGTTCGAGTACAATTGCATGTAGGCGTCGGGGTTGTTGATGATCTGCACCGCACGCTGGAGCCGCACGGTGTGGTAGGCGGCGCTCGCCGCTTCGGCAGCGACGGTGGCGCAGTAGATGACGAGCGAGGAACGGACCCGGTGGACGAAGGCGGGCTCGATGCCGAGCAGGTAGCGGTCAGAATGAGACGCGGCCATTGTAGACTCCTTGCGGTCGCCAGTTGGCGAGGTTGAGGGATGCGAGCGGATCGTTGCGCGACGGGACGGCGCCCCAGAAATCGAACATGCCGGAGTTGACCGGGCCCGTGCCCGTGCTCGCGCATGGGTTGCTCTGGCACAACTCTACGGCCACGGCGAGCCACTGCGCCGAGGTCAACGTTGCGGTAACGGCCAGCGAGCCGGAGCCGGAGTTATCGATCGACGCCAGCGCGCCATTCGTCGCGTTGCTTGCCTGCGTGCGAATGGTTCCGGCGGTCGCGGTCCACGTCGCTGCCGGATAAGTGCCGAAGGACCCCTGAGAGAAGTTGCTCGCCCGCTGCATCGTCACACTGACCGAGGTCGTGCCGGAGTTGCCGGTCGCGGTGTTGGTGTTGCCGAACAGAGATACTCCTGAGTATTCGGTCGCTGACAGCATCGTATATTGCGAGTTGCACGAACCCGAGAACGCAACACTTACGGTTGTTGAGGCACTGATCGAAAGGGCTCCATAGATCCTTTGGATGGCCCCGAGCGATGCGTTGGTGACGGTTGCCTTTTGCGAGTACGAACTGCCGCCGCTATCGGTCACGCTGGAAATGGTGCACCCGGAGTCAATCAGGATGCCCACGGACATCGCATTTCCGGCGGTCGAAGTGGATCCGAGGGTCAGGACGCAGGTCGTTCCACCGCCAGCGCAGCCGGTCACCTTGATGCTGGATGTCACATAAGCGATCGCCGCCTCCGCCGGCAGCGCGCAACACAGGACCAGCGCGAGAAGTTTCTTCATCACGGTGCCTGATAGTAGGTGATGGTGACGATCTTGCTGCCTGCCGCGGCGTGGATCCAGCAAACGGCTTGCGAGGCCGGGGCGACGATCTGCGCACCGTTGCAGCCGCCCGTTGCCGGGTTGAAGCAGCCGTCGAGGTACGTCGTGCCGGTGGCGCAGTTCGATCCGGTTCCGTACTTCAACGTGCATTGCTGATCGGTGGTCGTCGTAGCAGCCACCGAGGCGCTGCACTTCCAGTTGACGATGTAGACCTTGTTGGATCCGCTGGCTGCGATGAGTTGCGTCAGCGTCGTCGCAGTCGACAGGCCGGACGAGACGGTCGTCAGGTTCGATAGGTCGAAGGCTGAACTCGACCAGAGCCGCCCGTCCGCGGAGTTGACCTGCAACTTCTCCGATCGCCCAGCGGTGAGTGCAGTTGGAGACGCGCGAGCAACAGCTGGCTGCGTCTCCAGGCCGTTGGCAATCGCCGTCGCGTCGTTCGCCACCACGCCCGGCGAGAGGTACGTGGCCGAGTCCGTGAGCCGGACGTTCAGAGAACCGTTGGTGGTGTCGATCGATGCCGCTGCCGGCCGGCCCGCGGTGGTCGCAGAGACGGCCGACCTGGCGATGCCTGGCAGGCTCTCGATCCCGCTCGTAGCCGCTGCGCCGTTGTGCGCCTGCACCCCGACGCCGGTGTAGGTGGCGGAGTCCGTCAAGCGGATGTTGAGTGAGCCGTTGGTGGTATCCGTGGAGAGCGACGTCGCGCGGCCGGCAGTCGACGCAGCAACCGCGCTGCGCCCGGTGGCCGGCATCGTCTCCAGGCCGTTGCCGGTCGCGGCGGTGTTGTGCGGCTGCACGTCGGCAACGAGCGTACCTGCGCCGCCGGTGATGTTGGCGAAGGCGCCGCCGTTGGTGGTGCTCACCTGGAGCGCCTCGCCGCGGCCGGCGGTAACCGCGGTCGGGCTCGCGCGAGCCACCGCCGGCTGCGTGGCGACCCCAGCCCCCAGCGCGCCGCCGTCGTTGGTGACCCCGCCGACCACCGTCGCGTTGAGGTTTGACGCGGTGGCCTGTGTGACATCGGTCGTGGACCCGCTGTCGATGACAGCGTGGAGATTGGTGCCGGTAGCCTGCGAGACGGTGGCAGTACCGCTCACGGTGACAGAACCGCTGACGGGCTGCGTCGCCTGCCAGAAGGTACCGCTCACCGGTTGGGTCACCGCCGACCCATCGACTTTCAGAGCGGTCATCGACGCGATGCCCTGCACAGTGATGACGTCGCTCGAAGCAGTTCCAGCCGTGCCCAACGCGGGCTGTTTGGCGGCCGTCGCCGCGCCGGTCGGGAGGGAGACGGTGCCGCTGACGTTGGTGACGTTCCATGTCCCCGACTGCGCCGCGCTCACGGTCCCAGAGACGGGCTGGGTGACGGCAGAGCCGTCGACCTTCCAGGCGGTAGTGTTGGCGGTGTTGCCCGGCTGCACCGTCCATGTCCCGCTCTGGGTGGCCGCCACGGTGCCGGAGACGGGCTGGGTGACCCCGGAGTTGTCCACCTTCAGTGGGGTCATGCTGGTGATGCCCTGGACGGTGATCACGTCCGACGAGGCGGTGCCGGCCGTGCCGAGCGCCGGCTGCTTGGCAGCCGTGCTTGCCCCGCTCGGCAGTGGCAGCGAGGCCGCGGACACCGGCAGGGCGGTGCCGCTGGCGATGCCCTGCACCGACAAGACGTCGGTGCTCGAGGCCCCGGCCGTACCGAGGGCGGGCTGCTTGGCTGCCGTGGCCGCTCCGGAGGGGAGCGGGAGCGCCGCCGCCGAGACCGCCATCGTGCCCGAGCCGGCGTTGGCGGTGACGGTGCCGCTGACCGTGGCGGTGCCCTGCTCGTGGACCTTGAGGTAGCCGCCGCCATCGAGCGCGGTCGGCAGTTGCCCGGTCTTCGCCGGCGTGATCGCGCTCGCACCGTCGGTGAGTTGCCCGAGGACTCTGGCGGCTCGATCGGTGACGTCGGCGCCAGCCGCTGGAGGAGGAGACGGGGCCACGCTCGCGACCAGGTTGCCGGCGGCAGAGCCGGAAGCGTAGGTGGTGGTGCAGACGCGAGCGCACCTCGATCCTGCGAGAGTGACCACCCCGTAGTGCGTGTAGACGTTGGGGTTGGTGACCACGAGCGTGGAGGCGGTGTTGCCCGCAGAGTCGGTGACGAACTTGGTCGCGGTGTAGTTGCCGCCGGTGCAGCCCGGAGTCGCCGGAGTCGCATCCTCCGAGACGGACGGGGTCAGGGTGGCGTCGAGGGTGCCGGCCTGCAGCGCGAACCCGGCGCCGGGCTGGCCGGTGAGGAGCACCGTCGCGCAGACGCTGTTGGCGTTGAAGGTGGCGCTGTTGCCGACGGTGTCGGCGGCGCCGGCGACCGAGATGGTGCCGGTGACCGGGATCGGCGTGCCGCTGGCGTTGCCCTGGACGTTCACCACGCTGGTGGATGCCGTGCCCGCGCGGGTCACAACCTGCGGTGGTAGGGACTGCGCCGCGACTGCTGCCGAGAGCGCCATCGCGAGCGCGAGCATCTTCAAGTTCATCGGTGCCTCCGAGGGGCTACCCAGCGACGCCAGCCAGCACGTCTGCGGTCATGCGCAGGTACGTGTCCGGCTTCGGCGAGGAGAAGAACAGACGGAGAGGTTCGTCGCCGGCCCGCGGGGCTTGGACGTGCAGCCAGCGGTGGCCGCCGCTGCGGGCCTCGAAGATGAGCCGGTCGAACGGCATCGAGCTCTTGTCGAACCAGCGGATGACGTCCGCGAATCCGCCTCTCCCCTGCGATGGCCCCCCATCGCAGGCGAGCCCGGCGGTGTGCGCCGAGTTGTTGCTCCCACCCACGATCGCGTTCACCGCCGGCGACCGGTAGCACGACGAGACCTGCCAGCCCCAGTAGTCGAAGAGCGGGTCGAGCAGGGTCTCCGCGAGCCGCTGCAGGTTGGCGAGGATAACATCGGTGGTGAGCGGCACCCCATACCGGACGACGCCCGTGACGATGTTCGGCGGGTGTGAGGTCTTGATCAAGTCGTCGAGGGTCCAGTGCCGGGAGAGGGGAGACATCATCAACCCTCCTCAGAAGCAGTAGTAGTTGATGACGTCTGTGCCGGTGCCGGTGATGGTCAGCGTGGTGGCGGCGACCACCGCCTTGCAGGCCGATGCCGATGTCTCGTCGCTGCAGACGCACTTCGCACCCGAAACCACGGTGATGGTTCCGCAGTTGGTGCCGAGGGTGCAGGTTCCACTCTGCGTCTTGTTGCTCGCCACGGTGACGGTGACTCCTCCGGCCCGGTACTTGAGCAGGTTGGTCTCGGACCAGAGGTCCCCGTTGGAAGGCGAGCTCGGCGCCGTCTGGACTGACAACCCAAGGGCACCGCTGACCGGAGTCGCGCCGACGGAGTCGAGCACCAGCACCTGGTGTGCGTTCGTCGTGCTGGTCCTTCCGTAGATCGGAGTGGCAGTAGCGTTCGCGGCCAGGAAATAGCCTCCGTATCCGGCTGCGGTGCTGGTCTGACCGTAGATGCCCGGGTTGCCGGCGGAACCTCCATAGCCCTCCACCGCCCCATAGAGTCCATCCACCGAACCGCTCCACCCGGTGCTGGTAGCCACGACACCGCTCTTGGTGCCACCCGTGGCGGTAACCGCTGGCACGCTCGTGCTGCCCGTGAACGTGTTCCCCTCTCCGCAGACCCAGACGCCGTTGAGCCGCTCGGCGAACGCACCGTTGCCGGAGCCCACGCACGGGTTGGTGCCGATGAGGCAGTCCGAGCAGTAGACCATCGTGCCGTTGGACGGCGACCCGAGGTTGGCGAAGAGCGTCGACGGCGCGGAGAACGAGGGCGTCTCACGCCAGACGAACGCCTGGTCCAGGTAGAACTGGGTCACCTCGTTGCTCACCATCTTCCGGGTGACCCCGTTGCGCAGAACCAGCTGGGCGCCCTGCGTGAGGGTGGTGTTGGCGTCGCCGGCGTGGAGCGTGAAGGTCTGACCGAGGTAGCCGTTGTCGAAGAACGTGATGGACGTGGCGCCGGAGTTGTTCGTCCGCCAGGCGTCGCTCCCGCCGACGCTCGGCGTGGTGTCGCCGTTGGTGAACGCGGGGACCATCGGGTTGTTGGTGTTGTCCTGCAGGTCCCACACCTTCCCCGTCGTCATGTCGAAGTTGCGGCCTGCGTAGACCCTCGTCCCGGCGCCGGAGGACCCGAGGCTCACCGGCAAGACCATCGACGCGGTGGCGAAGGTGCCGAGCGTGGTATTGCCGTCGATCCAATAGTCGACGGCGGAACTGCCTCCGGCGTTGATCCCGTAGTTCGACGTGTCGCTGCCTCCGGTGCAGGCGCGCACATGGTTGTTCACGAGTCGGACGCGGTTGCGGTTCGACACCGAGATGGCGGAGAAGGAGCCCACCGGGTCCGTGCGTCCGCTGCCCTTCCATCCGCTGCAGTCGATGTAGTTGCCCTCGATGTCGAGGTCCGCCGCGCTGGTCGCGCCACCGACCGAGATGCCGGCGCCTGCGCAGTTGGAGATGACGTTGTTGATCACGCGATACCGGAATGCGCCGACGGACTCTCCCAGTTGGATGCAGTCGGCGACGGTGGTGAGGCTGTTCCCCTGGTATCCGCTGTTCTTGATCACGTTGTTCGCGATGGTGGTCCAGCCGCTCTGGGCGCTCGCGCTCTCGGTGGCGATGGCGTTGTAGAGCACGTTGTCGAAGTAGTTGCCGGTGATGACGGCGCCCATCCCACTCCACTCGATGGCGATCTGCGAGATGTCCTTGAAGGTGTTCCCGCTGATGATGGTGCCGACGCTGCCGCCGGAGAACGGGTTGACCTGGTCGTTGCGAGACCCGCTGTTGATGAAGAGCGAGTCGGCGACGACGTTGCCGGAAGACTGGCAGCAGACCGCGATGTCGTTGCTGCCGCCGTTCCACTGGACGCCGGGACCGCCGAGCTTCTCGAAGGTCATTCTGCTGACCACTCCGTTGTTGACCACCAGCGTGGTGCTCGCGCTGCCGAAGATGATCGCTCCCTGCGCTCCGACCGGAGAGGTGAAGGACCCAGTCGTGAAGGCGTAGTCGCCGAGGATGCGGAAGTCGTGGAAGGAGATGTTGCTGATGGTGCTCGACCCGTTGCTCACCTGGAAGTAGCCGGTGTTGCCGCCGCTCTTCCAGGTCGAGCCCTTGATGTAGATGGTCGAGCTCGGGCCAGCACCGTAGATGGAGATGGGGCCGGTGATGTTGATCTGGTTGGTCGCGCCGCCGCTGGTGGGGAGCACGCATCCGTTGGCGGACGGAGGGATGTAGACGGCGCCGTTCGGGACCGCCAGAGCCGCCGTCACGGCCGCTTGGATGGCGGCGCTGTCGTCGGTGGTGCCGTTGCACACGGCGCCGTAGTCGAGGATGTTCTTCACCTCGGCGAAGCGGGCCTCGAGCGTGCGCGGAGTGGTGCTCCCGGTGGCGAGGACAGGGTTGCGCGCGAGGCCGGAGAGGTCGATCAGCGACCCTCCGTCTCCCCCGGTGGCGATGTTGAGGATCTGGTTCTCCATCTGCTGGATCTGCATCGTCGTCCGGTCGAAGGCGTTCTCGTGCGCGCTCGGGACG
>DAOMFQ010000058.1:3802-12269 GCA_035429905.1 Gemmatimonadales bacterium | reverse complement strand
CAGGCCATCGAGCAGCGCCGCCAGACGATGCTCAAGGTGATGAACTTCATCGTGGACCGGCAGCGCGAGTTCTTCGAGAAGGGCATCGAGTACCTCAAGCCGCTCACGCTGCGCGAGGTGGCCGAGGTCATCAACATGCACGAGTCCACGGTGAGCCGGGTCACGAACGAAAAGTTCGTGCAGACGCCGCGCGGGGTGCTGCCGCTCAAGTTCTTCTTCTCCAGCGCGCTTTCCACCTCCTCGGGCGAGGACGCCAGCGCGCGGTCGATCCGGGCCAAGCTGGAGAAGATGGTGGCCGACGAGGATACCGGAAAGCCGCTCACCGACCAGCAGATCGTGCACCTCTTCCAGGAGCAGGGCATCAAGATCGCCCGGCGCACCGTCGCCAAGTACCGCGACCAGCTCGGCATCCTGCCCGCCCGGATGCGGAAGCGGGTATGAGCCTTCCCGCCCGGACCGGCCCCGTGGACGTGAGCGTCCTGGTGCCCGCCAAGGACGAAGCCGACAATCTCCCGGAATTCCTGCGGCTCTGCGCCGAGGCGATGGGACCCGCGGGCTTCACCTTCGAGGTCGTGGTGGTGGACGACGGCTCGCGGGACCGCACCGCGCTGGTGCTCGAGGCGGAGCGCATGCGGCATCCGTTCCTCACCATCGTCACCCACAACCGGCAGCGGGGCATCGCCGACGCCCTCCGCTCGGCCGGCGATGTGGCCCGCGGCGACGTGTTCGTGTTCTATCCCGCCGACCTGCAGTACCTCCCGGAAGACATTCCGGCGCTGGTGGCCCCGATCCTGGCGGGCCGGGCCGATATCGTGACCGGCACCAAGCAGGGGAAGTACGAGAAGGCGTTCGTCTCGGGCATCTACAACACCCTCTGCCGCTGGCTGTTCGGGGTCCGGGTCACCGACCTCAATTCCGTCAAGGCGTACCGGCGGGAAGTCATGGCCAACGTGCCGCTCCGGCCCGACTGGCACCGCTTCATGGTGGTGGTGGCGGCGGCGGAAGGAGCGCGGCTAACCTCGCTTCCGGTGCCACTGTACGCCCGCAAGGCCGGGGTCTCGAAGTTCAACTGGAAGCGGATCCCGATCGGCGTGCTCGACCTGCTGTCGGTCTGGTTTCAATTGCGCTTCGGCCGCAAGCCGCTCCTCTTCTTTGGCGGCCTCGGCGCCATCCTGTTCCTGGTCGGTTTCCTGGGCGGGGTGGTGGCGCTGGTACTCCGGTTCGGCTACGGCATCGGGTTCCGGCCCCTGCTCAACCTCGTCGAGACCATGGTCATCAGCGGCATCGCGCTCTTCGGGTTTGGCTTCGTGGGTGAGATGATTGCCGGACTCAGGGAGGACCTTCAGGGCCTCAGGCGTGATGTCGCACGTCGGAGTTCCAATCCAGAGTGAATTCACCATCCTTGCAACGACGCTACTCGTCGCGATTCGGGGCAGTGCTCGGCATCCTGGTTGGCTTCGCGTCCGCCTGTGGTGAGAGCCCCTCCGATCCGTTGCCATCGGCGGCCGGGATCCGGATCGACCCGGCTGATTCGATCGTGCGGATGGGAAACACGACGGCGCTCCGCGCAACATACATCGCTGAATCCGGCCACCCGATCCCGGGCGGGGGATTCAGCTGGGCTACTGACAATCCCGCGTCAGCGTCGGTGTCGCCGGCCGGCCTAGTGACTGCCCTTGAGCCCGGTGATGTTCGGATCTCTGTGACCGGCGCCGGCTTCTCCGCGGTGCACGGGATGCTCGTCGTCGATTCTCAGATCGTCGCAAGGGTTGACCTTCATGCTTCGCCCTTCGGCATCGCCATCGCCGGGAGCACCGCGTACCTCACCTTGCCCCTGGCGGATTCGGTCCGGGTTGTGAACACGACGACGGCAGCGGTGGTGGGGTCGATCGCCACTGGTGGAGCACCGACCACGGTGGCGTTCAACCCGGCCGGGACCCGGGCCTATGTCGCCAATCAGGAGGGCACGCTGGGCGTTATCGACCCCGCCACTCACACCGTGACCGGCTCGGTGCCTGTCCCCGGGACCCCCTACGCGGTGGTGGTCTCGGGAGACGGCGCAACGATCTGGATCAGTGCGGTGAACAACAACACGCTTTACGCGGTGGACGCGATGACCCTGACGGTGACCGGCAGCGGGTCCACACCCACGTTCGCCGAGGGACTGGCGCGACACCCGACGATTGCACGGCTCTATTCAGGCGCGTTGGGGGCATTCATCGGCGATGTCAATCTTTATGAGATCGATGCCGGGACGCTCGATTCCCTTCGCGGCTGGGTGATCAGCGGCACGGCCAGCAATGTCGCGGTGGCGCCGGACGGTTCGAGGCTCTTCGTCGCGGACCAGGGAGGCAGCCTGAATGTCATCAACCTGGCCAGCGGCGCGGCACAACCGCCCATTCCACTCCTCGGGTCCGCGAGCGGTATCGCGATCTCGCCTGACGGATCCAAGCTGGCCATCAGCACCACGGTGGGATGGGTCGAGGAGTACAACCTGGCAACGCTGGCTCAGAGCAGGTATGTGTGGGTGGGGGGAACCCCGCGGGGGTTGGCTTACCGCCCGGACGGCACCCGTCTGCTCGTCGCGAACGAAGCGGGATGGGTCGACTTCATCCGTTGAAGATCCTCCTCGTCACCCACAACTTCCCCCGCCATGCCGACGACATGGCGGGGGCCTTCTTGCTCGCCCTGGCACGCGGCCAGCAGGCGCTCGGACACGAGCTGCGGGTGCTGGCGCCACACGGACCCGGCCTGGCGGAGCGGGAGGTCGTCGGCGGGGTGGATGTCGTCCGGTACCGCTACGGACCCGACGCCGAGGAGACGCTCGCCTACGCCGGCACCATGCACGAGCAGGCGCTCCGGTCGTGGAGGGCCAGGTGGCGGCTGCTGCAGTTCGTCCGGGCGAGTCGGCGAGCCCTGGCCCGCGAATGCGCAGCGTTCCAGCCCGACATCCTGCACGTCAACTGGTGGGTGCCAGGCGGCTTCGCCTTCTGGCCAGGCAACGCGGGCGGCCGTCCAGTGGTGCTGACCTCGCATGGCACCGACCTCTTCCTGCTCGACCGCTTCCCGGCGGCACGCCGGCTGGCCGGCCCGATCTTCCGCGCGGCCACCGAAGTCACCGTCATCTCCTCACCGCTCGTGGAGCGGGTCCGCCGCCTCGGGGTCCCCGCAGGGCACATCACCGTCCTCCCCATGCCGCTCAGTGCGGATCGGTTCGAGCACGGCCCCGACGCGGGCCGTGAGGAGGGGCGGCTGCTCTTCGTGGGCCGGCTCATCGAGCGGAAAGGCGCGGAGTTCGCCATCCGGGCGCTCGCCGAGCTCCGACGGCGGGGCAGGGGAGCGCGGCTCACCGTGGTGGGCGATGGCCCCGACCGCCCGAGGCTCGAGGCCCTCATCAAGGAGCTCGGGCTCCTCGGCGTCGTGGACCTGACGGGCACCCTGTCGCACGACGCCGTCTCGGCCCACTACCGGTCGGCCGCCGTGCTCCTCATGCCGGCGGTGACCGACTGGAAGGGCGAGCAGGAGGGCTTCGGCATGGTGCTGGTCGAGGCGATGGCCAGCGGACTGCCGGTGGTGGCCACGCGGAGCGGCGGCATTCCCGATGTGGTCACCGACGGCGCCACCGGCCTCCTGGTGCCAGAACGCGACGCCTCGGCCCTCGCGGCGGCCGCGGCCCGGTTGCTGGATGATCCCACGCTGGCCGCGCGGCTGGCGGGTGCGGCGCGGGCCGATCTCGACGCCCGCTTCGCACCCGGGGCCATCGCGCACGGCTTCGACTCCGTGTATCGCCGTGCCGTGGAGGCAGCGTGAACCCGGTCGCCCAGCGCTGGTTTCGCCGGGCGCTGCAGGTGGCGGGGCTGGTCGCGGCCGCGTGGTACTTGATCCACACCGGCGAGGCGCACAGCGCGGAGCTCGCCGCGGTGCCCCTCCGGCTCGGCGTCTGGTCCCTGCTGGTCGCGTCGATCATCACCGTCGCCACCTGGTTTCTCCTCGTCCGCACCTGGGCCTGGAGCCTCGAGTGGTGGGGCCAGGCGCTGCCGATGGGTTCGGCGGTGCGCATCTGGTTCATCACCAACCTTTCCCGCTTCGTTCCCGGGGGCATCTGGCAGTTCGCGCACGTGACCGCGGAGGCGGTCGGCGCCCGCATCTCCCCGGTGGCGGCCACCGGCGCCATCCTCTTCCAGCAGCTGGTCCTGCTGGGCACGGGGGTGGCACTCACCGCCTCGCTGGCCTCGGCGCTTCCCATCTCGGCCACCGGCGCCGCCGACCCCGCGACCGCACTGGGGCTGGCCTCCCTCGCCGTCATCGCCGTCATTATTCTCCTACCCGTCGCCGCACCCCTGCTCGAGCGGTGGACCAGCCGGCTGCTGCGCCGTGAGGTGAAGTGGCCCGCGCCGGGGCGGGGGGAGTTGAGCGCCTACGTCGGGGCGCTGGTGGTGCCGTGGATGGCCTACGGCGTGGCCTTCTGGCTGTTCGGCCGCGCGGTGCTGGGCGACGCGGCACCGCGACTCCTGCCGGCCGCCGCGGCGTTCATCGGGAGCTACGTGGCCGGCATCATCGCGGTCTTCGCGCCCGGCGGGCTGGGCGTCCGCGAGGCCGCGCTGGTCGTGCTGCTGTCTCCGGTGACGGGACCGGCACCGGCCCTGCTCCTGGCCATCGCCTCGCGACTCTGGCTCGTGGCCCTCGAAATCCTGACCGCGCTGGGCGTGCTGGGCTGGCATCGCCGGCGCGTTTCCCCGCAGGAGTAACCGGAGCCCATGCTCTCGAAAGTGACCCAGCGGTTTCCCGTCCTGACCGCCGCCGCCATCTACACCGCGGCGGTGTCGCTCGCCTTCCTGCCGTTCTTCCGCGGGCAGTTCCTCGTCAACGCGATGAGCGACGCGCGCACCGGATACCCGGGGCGGGAACTCGCGGCCGCCTACTACCACGCCAACGGCGGCATTCTCGAGTGGATGCCCTACACCTTCGGCGGCATGCCGTTCCTGGCGAACACCGGCAATGGCGACACCTTCTACCCGACCTTCCTGCTCCGGCTGGTGCTCTCGCCCGATGCCGGCGTGTCGCTCGGATTCATGATCCACCTGGTGCTGGCCGGCGTGTTCATGTTCCTGTTCCTGCGGGCGCTCAAGCTCGACTGGGGCGCGGCGTTCACGGGCGGGGCGGCGTACCTGATGAGCGGACAGATCGTATCGCTGGTCAGCCCGGGCCACGACGGCAAGCTGTTTGTCAGCGCGCTGCTGCCCCTCGCGCTCTACTTCCTGGTCAAGGGCGTCACCGCCGGATCGTGGCGGAGCTACGTCGGCTTCGGCGTCACCGTTGGCTTTGCGCTGCTCACACCGCATGTGCAGCTGACCTATTACCTCCTCATGGCGGCGGGGTTCTTCTGGCTCTACCTGGTGTTCTGGAGCGGCGAGCGCGCCCCGGGCACTTCGTGGCCGGTCATGGCGGCCTGCTTCGTGGGCGCACTGGTGCTGGGCTTCGCCTTCGCCTCGATCCAGCTGATGCCCTTCTTCGAGTACATCACGTACTCCCCGCGGGGCGCCGCCGGCAGCAGCAGCACCGGCTACGAGTACGGCACCGGCTGGTCCATGCCGCCCGAGGAGGTCCTCGGCACGCTCTGGCCCGCGTTCATGGGCAACCTCCGCGACTATTGGGGCCGCAACCCGTTCAAGCTCCACAGCGACTACATCGGCGTCGCGACGCTCATGCTGGCCAGCTTCGGGTTCCGGCTCGAAGGGAAGCGCCGCCTGGCCTGGTTCTTCGTCTTCCTGGCCGCCTATGGGCTGCTGTTCGCCTTCGGCGGATACACGCCATTCTACCGGATCCCGTACACGCTGTTGCCGGGCATCAGCAAGACGCGGGTGCCGTCGATGATCTTCTTCCTGGTGTCGTTCAGCGCCGCGGCGCTCGCGGCCATGGGTGTGCAGGCGCTGCAGGGCATGGAGGAGGCGGCGCGCCGCAAGCGGCTGATGGTGTGGGCCGGCGTCCTGGGCGTCCTCACGCTGCTGGCCGTGGCGGGGGGCTTCCAACCCATCATGGAGCTGGTGGCCGACCCGAATCGCTTCGCGGGCGTCATCACCAACTACCCGAACTTCCGGCTCGACGCGGTCCGGGTGCTGGTGTTCGCCCTGATCGCGGCCGCGGTGCTCTGGCGGCGGTTCCCGCAGGCAGTATGGGGCCTGGCGCTGGGCGGCGTCGTGCTGCTCGACCTCTGGACCGTGGAGCGGCAGTTCATCCAGTGGACGCCCCCCGCCGCCGAGAGCTTCGCCGCGGACGGCGTGGTGCAGGCCATCCAGGGTGACTCCAGCATCTTCCGCGTGCTGCCGTTCGGCGTGTACGACGAAAACCGGAATTACCTGATGACCCACCGCATCCGCTCGGTGCTCGGCTATAACGGCCAGGAACTGCACCGCTACGACGAGCTCCTGGGCGGCAAGAACGAATGGAAGAACGCCGGGAGCCCCAGCATCTGGCGGCTCCTGGCCGTCAAGTACATCGCGCTGCCCCAGGAAATCGAGGGGGCTGCGCTCACCAAGATTGCCGGGCCGGTGACGACGCATGACGGCCAGCAGGCCTACGTGTACCGCTACGAGGACGCCCAGCCGTTCGCCTCGCTCGTCCCCCTGGCGGTCAAGACTCCCGAGGACCAGACCATTCCCACGCTCGCCGACCCGCGGTTCGACGGGCGCCGGTTCGTGCTCGTCCCGCCCGACGCACCCGTGGGCGTGGCGGCCCCGCCGGGCCCGGTGGCCGAGATCGCCGATCCGGTCGCCACGGAGATGCCGCGGGAGGGGCTCTACCGCTTCACGTTTGCCACGCCGGCCCCGCAGGATGCCTTCCTTTCCGTGTCCGAGAACTGGTATCCGGATTGGCACGCCACGGTGGACGGCAAGCCCGCCGAGGTGGTGCGTGCGCAGTTTTCGCTCATGGCGGTGCCGGTACCCGCCGGGGCACGGCAGGTCGAGCTGACCTTCGCATCGGCGGCGTATCGGACGGGGCGGCTGGTGACGCTGGCCATTGCGGCGCTTCTGGCGCTCCTGCTCGTCGTGGACGGTGCGGTACGGCTCCGGCGGCCTCGTGGCTGAGCGCATCCTGGTGGTCATCCCCACGTACAACGAACTCCAGAACCTCCCCCAGATCGTGCCGGAGGTGCTGCGCCAGGACCCGCGCATCGAGGTCCTGGTGGTGGACGACGGGTCGCCCGACGGCACCGGCGAGCTCGCCGATCGGATGGGGCAGGAGGACTCAAGGGTCCACTGCCTGCATCGAACGGTCAAGGCGGGCCTGGGGAAGGCCTACCTCGCAGGCTTCCGCTGGGCGCTGGAACGGGACTTCGACTACATCTTCGAGATGGACGCCGACTTTTCCCACGACCCGAAGTACCTGCCGATGTTCCTCTCCGCCATCGAGGACGCGGACCTGGTGCTCGGCTCGCGGTACAAGACCGGCGTCAATGTCATCAACTGGCCGATGAGCCGGCTGCTGTTGTCCTACGGGGCAAACATCTACGCCCGCTGGGTCACCGGGCTCCCGTTGACCGACTCCACCGGTGGGTTCAAGTGCTTTCGCAGGTCGGTTCTCGCGACACTTGAACTCGACCGGGTCCGGTCCAACGGGTATGCCTTCCAGATCGAGATGAGCTTCCGGGCCTGGAAGAAGGGATTCCGCCTGAAGGAAATCCCCATCGTGTTCGTGGACCGGGTCGAGGGGCATAGCAAGATGAACAAGCGGATCGTCCGGGAGGCCATCTGGATGGTCTGGTGGCTCCGGGTGCGGTCCATCGTGGGGAAGCTGTGAGCGGCGAGACCTTCTACAAGATGACCGGCTCGGGCAACGATTTCGTGATGCTCGACGGTCGGCAGACCACCCCCGCGGACTGGCCGGCGGAGCGGATTCGTGCCGTGTGCGACCGCCGGGACGGCGTCGGGGCAGACGGCCTGCTGATCCTGTCTCCCGAGGGGCCGGCGACGGTCCGGATGACCTTCTGGAACTGCGACGGGAGCCCGGCCGACATGTGCGGGAACGCCGCCCTGTGCAGCACCCAGTTGGCGGCTCGCCTCGGCCTGGCCCCGGCCACGGGGATGACGCTCGCCACCGGGGCCGGGCCGTTCCCGACCCGGTGCGCCGGGCCGGGTGAGATGGCCGAACTGCACCTGCCGGACTTCGACGTGCCGGCCCCGGTCTCGGCCATGGCCCTGGCACCCGGGGAGCGGTGGATCCGGAAGGCCGTGGTGGGGGTCGAGCACCTGGTGACCCTCGTGGACGACCTCGAGGGCTTCGACCTCTCGGCTCGGGGCCGGGCACAGCGGTTCGACCCAGCTATCGCCCCCAAGGGTGCCAACGCCAATTACGTGGCCGCGCCGCTGGTCCCGGGCGGGCCGTGGCGGGTCCGCACCTACGAACGGGGCGTCGAGGGCGAGACCCTGGCCTGCGGGACCGGTACGGTCGCCGCGGCGGTGGCCCTGGC
>DAOMFQ010000058.1:0-3702 GCA_035429905.1 Gemmatimonadales bacterium | reverse complement strand
TTAACATAACATATCTTATACGTCATTGATTTCTGCCCAATACAAAGGGCGGCACCCCGAATCGGAACGCCGCCCTCCTCCTGCCGAGCCACGGCTTGAGCCGTGGTCCGAATCGCTAGTTAGCCACGACCAGCTGCCCCTTCGTCAGTTCAGCCAGCCGGATGGTCGCTTCGGTCATTGCCGTGGAATTCGGGTAGTCGGCGCGGATCTTCTGGAGCGCCTTGATGGCGTCCTCTGGCTTCCCCGCATTCCGGTAGGCCCGGCCGGCGAACAGGAGGTACTGGGCCTTGAGGTAATCCACCTCGGCGTCCACGGCCGCGCTCGAATAGGCCTCGGCCGCCTCGGCGGGCCGGCCGGCGTTTTCCAGCGCCTCCCCGAGAAGGCCGAGGGCCGGCACCCGGTAGACCTTCTTCGGGTTCGCCTTCAGGAACTCCTGGAGCCCCACGATCGCCAGCTCGCTCTGGCCGTTGACCATCCGGACCTGGTTCAGGGTCACGGCCGCTTCCGTCGCCGCCTCGGTGCCCTTGTAGGTCTCGATGATCTTCTGGAGCTCGTTGGCCGCGAGCGGAAGGTTGCCATTCTCCGCGATACTGCGTGCCTGGTCCAGCTGTTCCGCCGCCCGGAGTTGCCTTCGCTGCCCGGTCTCCACCACCAGCCAGGTGCCCAGGGCCACGATCACCAGGGCGCCGGCGATGCCCAGGACCAGCTTCTGGTGTCCCCTGACCCAGAGCATCGGGTCGGCCACTTCAGCGGCGACGGTGGGCGGTGCGGGCTTCTTCGTTGGTACGGTCGGTGTAGACATGGGTCTCCGGTACTGGCCAGTGCGAACAGGTTCGAGGCGCACGCAGGTGCCCCCGGCGTGAGTCGAACACGCGGCCAACAGTTTAGGAAACTGCTGCTCTATCCAGCTGAGCTACGGGGGCAAAGCCTTTAAGAATATCCGCTTATGTGCCTGGCAGTCAACGCCGGCCTTCTACAGCTGCACGACGGCGTGCACCTTCACGTCTCCCAGCCGCGCCCGACCCCCCTCCGCCGCCTGTTCGATCATGAACGAGTACCCCACCAGCTTCCCCTGCAGGGCCGCCACCAGCTGCCCCGCCGCTTCGGCGGTACCGCCTGAGGCGAGGAGGTCGTCCACGACCAGCACCCTGTCCGTGGCCACGAAGTCGTCCCGCCGTGCCTCGAGCCGGTCCCCGCCATACTCGAGCGCGTACACCTGCCGGATCTGGACCCATGGGAGCTTCCGCGGCTTCCGGGCCGAGATGAAGCCCGCTCCGAGCGCGGCGGCCACCGCGCCGCCCAAGATCAGGCCCTGCGGCTCGATGCCGAGGACGTGGGTGACGCCCGCGCCCTGGAACGGCGCCGCCATTTCCGTGACGATCTCCCTCAGCAACGCCCCCTGCCGAAAGACCGGCATGCTGTCGAGGAAGGTCGTCCCCAGCTTCGGGTAGTCGGGAATCGGCCTGAGGGACCGCTGAATTCTGGTCGAAATGGGCTCCGGCATCGCCTCAACATCCTCTCAAGTCAATGATGTAACTACCTGATTTCAAAGTGATTGAACGGTGGCGCCTGATCCGAAATCTCGGTTATTTCCACATTCGTGACAATCGCGCTCGGCGGACCGACTTCGAGCACCGCTTCCAGGGCATCGAGTGCGTCTTCCCTGCCCTCCACCTCGCCCACCACCGCTCCGTCCTCACGGTTCCGGATCCACCCGGTGATCCCCAGGGGTCGGGCCTCGGCCCGGACGAACCACCGAAACCCGACCCCCTGCACCCGACCCGTCACCACGAACCGCACCCGCTTCATGCCGCCTTCCTCCGCCGGTACCAGAAGATGTAGCCCGCCAGCAGGACGACCAGGACCGGGAGCATGTACAGCACCGCCTGGGTGCTGTACGCCTTCACGACCCCCTCCCGCAGGACCGCTTCGTGCCGGCCGAGGAACCAGCCGATGTAGACCAGGACGGCGCACCAGATGCTCGCCCCGAGTGCCGTGAAGGCCACGAAGCGCTTGAGGTTCATCCGCGCCATCCCCGCAGGGATGGAAATCAGGTGCCGGGCCACCGGCAAGAGGCGTCCGACGAAGGTGCTGATCTCCCCGTGCCGCGCGAAGAAGGCCTCCGTCCGGTCGAGGTGATGCGCCCGGACCAGCACGTACTTCCCGTACCGCCGCAGGAACGGCTCGCCCACCGTCACCGCAAACCAGTAGTTGAACAGTGCGCCGCCGATGCTGCCCAGCGTGCCCGCCAGGACCGCCAGGAGCGGGTCCATCCGGCCCTGGGCGGCGAGATAGCCGGCGGGCGGCATGACCAGCTCGCTCGGGAGCGGGAGAAAGGACGACTCGATGAACATCAGGGCGACGATGCCGGGGTAGCCGAGGGCGGACACCGTTTCGACGAGCCACTGGACGACGGAATGGATCATGAATCAGCCGGTCAGGAGGTGGTGGGGCGGAAGCCGAACTCGCCGAGGAGGGGCACGAAGCGCACGTCGCCGAGGGTCGTGGTCACGATCCGGTCGCCTTCCCTGCGGAGCATCTGGAGCACCTGGCTGTCGCGCTCGCCGATCGGAATGATCATGCGGCCGCCCGGGGCCAGCTGCTCGATGAGTGGCGCCGGCACCTGGGGGCTCGCGGCGGACACCAGGATCGCGTCGTAGGGCCCGAACGGGCGCCAGCCGAGGGTGCCGTCGCCCACCAGCACGGTCACGTTCCGGATGCCGGCCGCCTCGAGCGCCGTGCGGGCCTCCGCCGCCAGCGTCTGCAACCGCTCGACGCTGAAGACCGCGTCGGCCACCATGGCCAGCAGTGCGGTCTGGTAGCCGGATCCCGTCCCGATTTCGAGGACCCGCTCCCTGCCCGTCAGCTCCAGCGCCTCCAGATACCGTGCCTGCACCCACGGCTGGGAAATCGTCTGGCCGCCACCGATCGGGAGCGCCGAGTCTTCGTAGGCGCGGTGCCGGACGCCCGCGGGCACGAAGAGGTGCCGCGGCACCTGGGACACCGCGCGCAGGACGGCGAGGTCGCGAATCCCCTTGGCCTGGAGTTCGGAGACCAGCCGCGTCCTGAACCCGCCGTAACTGTCCCCTGCCCCTACGGGTCCAGCCGCCATTCGCGAACCGTTTCGAGGAGGGGGTAGTTGGTCAGGTCCATGTGCAGCGGGGTGACGGACACGTAGCCCTCGGCCACCGCCCGGTGGTCGGAGTCTTCGCCGCCGGTCCACGTGATCGTGCCGCCGCCCACCCAGAACATCTCCCGTCCCCAGGGATCCTTCATCCGGGTGAGCGACTCGGAAAAGAAGCGACTTCCCAGCCGGGTCACCAGCGTCCCCTTCACGTCGTCGGCCGGCACGGCGGGGAGGTTCACGTTCAGGATGGTGTCGGCGGGAAACTCGGGCACCGCCACGATCTGGCGGACCAGCCGGCCAAGGAGCGCGGCGTAGGTGGCCAGCACGTCCGGATCGTGGCCGGCAAACGAGACGGCCACGCCGGGAATCCCCAGCGTGACCGCTTCCATGGCGACGGCGACCGTGCCGGAATAGAGCACGTCCTCGCCCATGTTCGGCCCGTGATTCACGCCGGAGAAGACGAAGGCCGGCCGTTCGGGGAGCAACGCATTCACCGCGAGCAGCACGCAGTCGGTCGGGGTCCCGTCCACCTGGTACGCCCCGTCGGGCCGGAGTGAGGCACGCAGCGGCCGGTG
>DAOMFQ010000057.1:8737-12475 GCA_035429905.1 Gemmatimonadales bacterium | reverse complement strand
AGCGCCGCGGAGGTCGTGAACGGCACCGATACCACCGGCGGGCCGCCCGGCGGCGCCACGTCGCGCTCGGTCTGCCGCACGATGAGCTCGCCAAACCCCACCAGGTTGGCCACGTGCTGCGCCAGTTCGCCGAGCGGTCTGGACTTGGAGTGCGGCCGCCACTCCGCCCGGGCTTCCGGCACGCGCGCGAGCACCCGGCGCGTGGTCTCCATCTCGTGGTCGAATTCCGGCAGGTAGAAGTCGATGTACATCACATGGCCTCGAAGACGATGCGGTAGTGGTCGAGGAGTTCCCGCTCGAAGCAGATCGTGTTGGCGCTGACGCCCGACGCGAAGGCGTTCCGGAAGTCGCGGCTGGTGAGGTAGCGGGGCAGCAGGGAGAGCTTGACCGCCAGCTTGGGCCAGCTGAAGGCGGCAAACCGCTTTCGCCATTGCCGGATCGTCTCGATGTAGTCGAGCCGACCGCTGCTCGACGACACGACCCGGAATCCGGGTGCGGCGGCGCGGGTGATCTGGTCGAGGCCGAACGGCAGCCAGGACCCCGGAAACGTGGCCTGCATCAACGCCAGTACATGCCCGTCCGAGAGGCGTGGGGCGTCGATGTCGATCTGTTCCGGCGGGATCATCCGGCGCCCGAACACCATCGTCTGCAGGTAGAACCGGCCTCCCGGCGGCAACAGCGCGCGCACCGAACGGAAGAGCTCCGCGTAGATGGCATCCTGCCGCCCCGCCGCGAACTCCTCCCGGGAGCAGAAGTGCTCGAACGCGCCCAGGCTCACGACGGCGTCGAATCCGCCGAAGGTGTCGGGCCTGACGGCCCGGCAGTCCATGACATGCACGTCCAGCTTGTTCCGGACGCAGGCCGCCGCCTGCCCACGGGACAGGGTGACCCCCGTCCCGCGGGCGCCGAGGGAGCGGGCGAAGGTCAGGAATGGTCCCCAGCCGCAGCCGAGGTCGAGCACCCGGGTGCCGGGCCCGATCCGGAGCTCGCGCGCGATGAAGGCGTGCTTCCGCTGCTGCGCCGCCTCGAGCGAGAGCGAAAAGTCCCCGTCATACATCGCACCACTGAAGTCCGCCGTCTCGCCGATGCTGAGGCGGAAGAGGCGGTCAATGGTGGTGTAGATGAAGTCGAGGTCGCGGGCGCTCGCCACGGGACCCGGTCCCTTCTGGGCACCTCGGCCCGGTCTATTGGGGCCAGAGCCACCCGAACACGCCGGCTGTCAGGCAGGCGTAGAGCAGGCCATCGATGGTGGAGGTCACGGTAGCACGGAGCGCGCGCCGGTACCAGATCCGCATCTGCCAGAGCGCGACCGCGTAGCACGCGAAGGCCATGGCCCCCGCGAAGCGGAACACCTCCAGGTACGACGCGCCCACCGGCAGCGCGTGACTCGCGATGTAGGCGGCGAAGATGCTCACCACGACGCTGTAGAGGAACCACTGGGTCAGCTGTCCCCCCATCTTGAATGGGCCGTTCGGGAGGACGGTCAGGATCAGGATCGGGCCCTTCTTCAGCTTCTCCTGGAACTCCGGCGTGTGCATCTCCTTGTGGTCCTCGCACCGGGGCACCATGTAGTCGCCCGGCGGGATCGCGAACGGCCGGAGGGCGTTCATCACGCCGTCCTCGTTGGGCACCGGCGGGTACTCCCCCTTGTGCCACGGGGTCATCATGTGGATGACCGAACTGGCCAGGAAGACGACGACGGCGGAGAGCAGGATCGGGAGCCAGAGCGCAGCAATGGTGGTCATGACGTCCTCCGGGAATGGGGCACGGGCCGAGCCTGCCCTTCGAGGGGGCCCATGGGGGTTCGCGCTGGATAGTGTGGGGGTTCGCGCGCGGTTGCGCTAGGGGTGGGGGGAACCGGGCGGGGCCCCGGATCGTATATAGTTGGACGTTCAGGGACCCATTCAAGGAGCACCGCAGTGTCCATCAGGCCAGTCAAGGAAATCATCCAGGCCCAGCCGACCATGGAGGGTGCCGGCGTCAAGCTGCACCGCGCCTTCGGGTTCGGGAAGACGGGCGAGTTCGACCCCTTTCTCCTGTTCGACGACTTCCGGAACGAGCGCCCCGCCGACTACCTGGCGGGCTTTCCGTGGCACCCGCATCGCGGCATCGAGACGATCACCTACGTGCTCGCGGGCACCGTGAGCCACGGCGACAGCCTGGGCAATGCCGGTGCCCTCGGCGCCGGCGACGTCCAATGGATGACCGCCGGGCGGGGCATCATGCACCAGGAGATGCCGCAGGGCGACGCCCAGGGCCGCATGCACGGCTTCCAGCTCTGGGCCAACCTTCCCTCGCAGCTGAAGATGACCGCGCCCAGGTACCAGGACGTCGTGTCCCGTGACATCCCGGAAATCACCGACGACGACGGAACCCGGGTGCGGGTCATTTGCGGGGAGTTCTGGGGCCAGTCGGGGCCGGTCGAGGGGATCGCGGCGCAGCCGCGCTACCTGGACGTGTGGGTGCCGCCCGGCAAGAAGAAGACGCTGCCGGCCGAGGCATCCCGCAACGCCTTCGCCTACGTGTTCGAGGGGGAGGGCGATTTCCGTAACGCGTCCGCGCCGCGCGGGGTGCTGACCGAGGGGACCAATGGAGATGACACCCTGGTGCGTGAGACGACGGGCAACCGCTCGCTGGTGCTCTTCGACCGGGGGGAAAGCGTGACCGTCCAGGCCGGGGAACACGGCATCCGGTTCCTGCTGGTGTCCGGCCGCCCGATCCAGGAGCCGGTGGCCTGGTACGGGCCCATCGTGATGAACACCGAGCAGGAGCTCCGCCAGGCGTGGAAGGAACTCCACGACGGGACGTTCATTCGGCCGGGCTGACGTCTCCGGTGAAGAAGGGCGCCAGGGTGGTGATCGTGATGGTCAGCGGTACCGCGAGGATGGCGCCCACCGGGCCCAGCACGAAGGCCCAGAACATCAGTGACACCACGATCACGAGCGGCGAGAGGCCGAGCCCCGATCCCATCAGCTTCGGCTTCACGACGTTGTCCGACAGCATGTTGGACACGATCAAGACGCCCAGCAGGATCCCCGCACGGGTGGCGCCGTGCTCCAGCAGGGTCAGGGCCACCGGTGGCAGCATGGCGATGGCGAAGCCGAAGGGGACGAAGTTGAGCAGGAAGAGGAGCACGGCCCAGACCATCGCGAAGTCGGTGCCCAGGGCCAGCATCGCGATGAGGTTGATCACGGCCAGACCCGCGCCGATGAGCCCGGTCAGCGCGACGAACCGCCGGACGCTCACGCTGACCTCGTCGAAGCGGCCCCGCATGCCGGAGGCCTTGGTGTCCACCGCCTTCCGCGCCGGCAGCTCGAGCAGGATAAGCGCCACGAGAATCATCGCGAAGAAGCTGTAGCCCAGCGCACTGAGAGCCCCCCCGACCACCCGCTGCACGACGGCCACGATCCGGGCCGTGTCCGGCTTGAGCACCTCGTGCACGTCGATGCCGCGTGCCGTCAACTTGGCGTCCAGTCCGGCCAGCAGGCTGGACAGCGCCGCCTGGTAGGTCGGCAGCTTTTCCTGCAGGCCCGACAGGGCCCCCGCCAGCGCGCTCACCACGAGCACCCCCACGACCAGCGATCCGAGCACGGTGAGCAGCACCGCCGTGGCGTGCTTGACGCCGCGCAGCTCCAGGAAGTACGTGATCGGAGTGACGCTCATGGCGAGCAGGACCGAAACGAGCAGCAGGTTGACGGTGGTGGCGGCGGCGTGGAGGCCCGCGGCGATGACGATGAC
>DAOMFQ010000057.1:0-8637 GCA_035429905.1 Gemmatimonadales bacterium | reverse complement strand
GTCAGCACCCGGTCCAGCGCCGAGGCGAAGGCCTGCCTCGCACGCGCATCGAACGGCGGCGGGCCGCCGGTGACGGCGCCGGTGGTGCGCAACTGGTCCATGAAGTCGCGGATCGAGAGCCGCTCCCCGATGGTGTCGGGCGTGTGTTCGTCGCCGCGGGGGTCGAGCACCGCCACCTGCCGGGGCACCAGCAGCGCGGCGAGCGGGATGTCCTGCGTGACGACGAGGTCTCCCGGCTCCGCATGCTCGGCAATGTGCCGGTCGGCCACGTCGGGGCCGCCGTCCACCCAGACTGCCGTGACGCGCGGATTGCCCGGGGGCGTTTGCATCCGCTGGTTGGCCACCAGCACCACGTCGAGCTCGAGCCGGCGCGCGGCCCGGAACACCAGCTCCTTCACGTCGCGCGGAGCGGCGTCGGCATCGATCCAGATCTTCACGGACCCCGCGCCGGGCAGCGTCCGATCATGTGAGGTCCATCGCGAGGTACAGGATCTCCCGGGTCTCCCCCGGCATCGTGATCATCCGCTCGAAGCGGAGGCCGAGCTTCTCAAGCACCCGGATCGAGCCTGTGTTGTCCGGCTGGGTGATCGCCGCGACGCGCTTCAGCCCGAATACGGCCTTGCCGTGCGCGATGACCGCCGACGCCGCCTCGACGGCGTACCCTTGCGCCCAATACGGTGGCCGGAACGCGAACCCCACGTCCACGTCCTCCAGCGCATCCCGCTTCAGCAGTCCGCACATCCCGATCGGCGCGCCGTCCTCGCGTCGCGTGACCAGCAGCAGGCCGAAGCCGAACCGCTCGTAACTGGCGACCGGCCCCTTCTGGATGTAGGCGCGCGCATCCTCCGCGCTGCGGACACCGCGATCCCCGATGAACTGCAGGAACGATGGCTCGTTCAACAGACCGAGGATGAACTCGGCGTCCTCGTCGGTGAGCCGGCGCAGCGTGAGCCGGGGCGTCTCGATCGGCGCCGCGGGGTCGAGAGGCCGGGCGCCCGTCATGCCACGGCCTCGGCGAGTTTCCGCACGGTGGTGATGTTCCGCACCGTGGCCGGCCCGCCCGCTGCCTTTTCCAGGCGCGCGCCGCTCACCTTCGAGTCGCTGGTCCGGCCATGGCACAGCCAGTAGGCCTCGCGGCGGTGGACGTGGAATTCGTCGGTCGGCGTGCGGAGCTCGAGGAGGGCGGCACGGGCCGGTGCGGCAGGGGCGGACTTCAGGAAGGCGACCGACAGCGAGTGTCCCGCCGCGACGACCACGGCATCCGGGAAGGGCCGGTGCGTGGTGATCGCCGCGAGCTCCTCCGGCGAGCGGAGGAAGGTGGCGACTTCGTACCCGAGCTCCTTCGCCAGGTGACGCTCGATCCGGCGTTCGAGCTCCGCGGCGTCGGCCGACGCCGCCGTGAACAACACGTTGCCGCTGGCGATGACGGTCTCCACGTCGCGGAACTTGAGGGACTCGAAGAGCTCACGCAGGACGGTCATCTTCACGACGTGGCCGCCGACGTTGATGGCGCGGAGGAGCGCCACGTACCGGCTCACCGGGCGCTCCCTTCCGCGACCCGGTTGATGTCCGTGTTCTCGAGCACCGGGCTGCCGTGCCCGTGGAGGGCCACCTCGATCATGGCCCGCCCGACGTTGACGGAGTTGGTCATGTGGGTCGGCGCGATCCGCTGCAACAGCGGGTAGAGCGGGCCAAGCATCGCGTAGGCCGCGCGATAGATCGCGGTCTTGGAGCGGACGCCGGCCAGCGGCTGGATGTAGCCGGGCCGGAACATGTATGCCGCCCGGAACGGCAGCGCCCGCAGTTCGTTCTCGGTTTGCCCCTTTACCCGGGCCCACATGACCCGGCCGGTGGCCGACCCGTCCGTGCCCTCGCCGGACACATAGCAGAACACGCAACTCGGCGCCGCCTCCACGACGGCCCGCGCGGCGGCGAGTGTGAGGTCGTGGGTCCACCGGCGGTACTCCGCCTCGCTCATCCTGAAGGAGGACACGCCGAGGCAGAAGAAGCAGGCGCCGGCGCCGCGGAACGTCTCGCGGAGGGAGGTGTAGTCGAAGAAGTCGGCGTGCCGGACTTCCCGAAGCTTCGGGTGGGCGACGCCGCCGGCCTGGCGGACGATGGACACCACCTCCGTGACCCGCGCATCGGCGAGGCACTCCGCGAGGACGCCGCTCCCGACCATGCCGGTGGCGCCGAAGAGGATGACCTTCATGCCGCGCCGGCCGCGGGCGCCAGTGGCTTGGCGAAGCGCACGCCCTGGTCCTCGTATCCGAGCCGGCGGTAGAAGTCGTAGGCCGGTGCGTGCGTGGGCCCGCTCGTCACCTCGATGCGCGTGGCGCCCAGTGCCCGGAAGTGGTCCTCCGCGGCCTCCACCAGGCGGCGCCCGACGCCGTGCCGCCGCGCCTCGGCTGTGACCGCGAGGCCGGTGATGCGTCCGACCAGGGTGGGGCGGTGCAGGGTGGGCGTGCCGTGCAGGGTGGCGAATCCCTCCACCACGTTCCCGACCTGTGCGACGAGGACGCGGGCCGTCGGGTCGACGGTCAGGAGCCAGGCCAGGCGCGTTCGGATGGTGGCGGCGTCGGCCGGGTAGCCGAGGGCGTCGAGGAGCGGGGCCAGGTGCGGGGCGTCCGCGGGCACCGCGTCGCGAATGTGGGCAGGCGCCCGCAGCGCGCGCTCGCTCACCCTCGGGTGATCTCCAGGACCGGCGGGCCAAGTACGTCGAGTCGGGGCCGGATGCCGAGCCCGGGCTCGCGCGACGCCGCGAGGAAGCCGTCCACCCGCTGCGGCGCGCCATCGGCGAAGCTGACGGACCCGTAGGAATTGAAGTCGGTGGCCGAGAAGAGGAATCGCTCGGGCGTGCTGTGCGCCAGGTGGGCGATGGCCGCGGTCGTGATGTCGCCGCCCCAGGTGTCCTCGATGGTCATCGCGATGCCGAGCGACACGCAGAGGTCGCGGATCTGCCGGGCGCGGGTCAGGCCGCCCACCTTGGAGATCTTCAGGTTGATGACGTCCATCGCCTGGTCGGCGATGCCCCGCACCACCGCGTCGAGGCTGTCGATCACCTCGTCGAGCACGAAGGGACGGTTGGTATGCCGCCGGACCGCGAGGCATTCCTCGTAGCTGTAGCACGGCTGCTCGATGTAGACGTCCACGTCCCGGACGGCGTCGGCCACGCGGACCGCGGCGTGCTGGGTCCAGCCGGTGTTGGCGTCGGCGATCAACACGTCGCCCCGCTCGAGCCGGGCCGCGGCGACGCGGATCCGGTCGATGTCGGTGTCGGGGTCGCCGCCCACCTTGAGCTGGAACTTGCGATAGCCCTCGGCTCGGTACTGCGCGATCCGCCCGGCCATCGCCTCGGGCGACTCCTGCGAGATGGCCCGATAGAGGGCGAAGCGTTCGCCGACATGGCCCCCCATGAGGGTTGCCACCGACAAGCCGGCGGCCTGGCCGAGGAGATCCCAACAGGCGATGTCAATTGGCGACTTCACGTAGGGATGCCCGCGCATCGCGGCGTCCATCCTCCGGTTCACCTCGCCCAGCGCCAGCGGGTCCATGCCGAGCAGGTGCGGGGCCAGTTCGGCGATCCCGGTGCGCGCGCCGCGGGCGTAGGCCGGCAGGTAGGCGGGACCCAGGGGGCAGACCTCGCCCCATCCCGAGCGCCCGGTGTCGGTCACGATCTCGACCACCGTCGAGTCGAACACGGACACGGAATTGCCGCCCGACCACTTGTAGCTGCCCTCGAGCAGCGGGAGGTCGACCTGGTAGGCGCGAATGGCCGTGATCTTCATGCGGTCTCCTGGCGGGCCGAGCGCCACATCAGCGCCGAAGTGTAGACAAGGACGCCGACGACGAGCCACCGGACGGCGTCGAGCGGGAGCGAGGTGACGAGAAACGCCGCCACCAGCACGCCAGGAATGCCGCCCAGGGTCAGCCCGAGCGCGGTGCGACGATGGAAGCGCTTGGCGGGAATGAACCGCGCGGCGGCGAGCGGCAGGGTCAGCGCCGCCGATCCCATCATGATCGGAAAGGCGGCGGTCGGGTTCATCCCGAGGAGGCTGACGAGCGCCATGCAGGGGGCGTAATTGCCGATGCCGAGGCTGGTAAGCGCCCCGATCAGGGCGTTGACCGCGACGCCGACGAGGAGCGCGGCGCCGGTCAGGGCCAGCGCATCGCCGCCGGCGGGGAAGACGTGGACCTGGCGCAGGAAGATGAAGGCGGCGGTGGCCAGCAGGGCCGCGGCGAGGGCGCGCTGGATCGTCCGCCGGGGCCAGCCGACCACGATGCCGGCCCCGAACCAGGCGCCGAGGGCGCTGGCACCGATCATCGCCACCAGCGTGACGAGCTCAACGCGGACCACCGTGATGTAGAGGACCGCCTCGAGGATCGTGGGCAGGGCGTGCCCCACGTTGAGGGTGCCCGGGATGTCCTCGTCCTCGACCAGCTTTCCCAGCTTGAGGGCCGTGGTCGTGGTCGCGAAGGAGCCCACCCCGAGCGTATCGAGGAAGTCGATGACGAACCCGAGGCCGAGCAGGCCGGCGAACGGGGGGTGCCTGGACGCGGCGAGCGGCCTCCCTGTCACCTAGGCGGTCCGCAGCCCGGCCGCCCACGTCTTGGCCCAGGCGCCGAACGTGGTCGACGCCACGCCGAACTCGCGCTCCAGCGCCGGGATGTCGGCGTTGTACCCCACCCGCTCGAACCACTCCAGCATCAGGGCGAAGTCCTCGCTGTTCTTCCGGATCTCGGACATGGGCAGCTGCACGTACTCGATGGGGCGCCCGAGCGCGGCGCCGATGTGGCGCGTCGCCTCGGTCATCGTGAGCGCGTCGCCCGCCAGGTCGATCTCGCGGCGGTTGAGGCGTTCGGCGTCGGTGAACGCCCGGGCGCCGTAGACGCCGATGTCCCGCACCGCGATCATCTGCAGCACGGTGTCGGGCCGGAGGCCAGAATAGATCTTGTCCCCGTTCAGGAACCAGGCGCTGACCATGTTCTCCATGAAGAACACCGGCCGCAGGATGACGTGCGACGGGAATCCCAGCGCGCGGACCGTCTGCTCGATCCGCCACTTGTTCTCGAAGTGAGGAATGCCCGTGGCGCGGTGCGCCGAGCCGACGGAGCTGTAGACGAAATGCTGGACACCCGCTTCCTTGGCGAGTGTGGCGACGCGCTTCCCCTGCTCCTCTTCCTTCTCCACGCCGGCTTCCCAGGTGTTCTGCACCGCGAAGACCCCCCAGGCCCCGGCGAGCGCCTTCTTGAGGGATTCGGGGTCGTCCAGGTCGCCCTGGACCAGCGTCACGCCCTTCTTCTTGAGCGCCAGTGCGGCCGGGCTCTCCAGCTTGCGGGTCATGCCGACCAGCCGCAGTCCGCTTCCGGTGAGCGCGTTGATGATGGCGCCGCCCTGCTGGCCGGTGGCGCCGGTGATGAGGACTGTCTTGGGGGATGACATGGGTCCGTCCTTGGTTTCGTGGATACGTCAGGATGGTACGCTGGCTTCCGCTTACCCTGCAAGTCGCGAAACGTTCGGCGCCTAGCAGCCGTTCCCCGGAGGCGGTGCCGGCATGGTGAGCAGGGCCTGGAAGCGCGGATCGCCGACGATCGGAGCGAACGAGGGATCGCACCGGATGTGGAGCTGGAAGTGGAGGTCCCGCCGCGGCTGATAGCGCGTCAGCCACGCCAGGGCCGCGTTCGCGTCGCCAAGCCCGGCGTAGGCCTGGGCCAGGTAGACGGCCGTATGGAGCGGCACCGGCGTGTAGGCAGCCCCGATGGAGTCCGCCGTGCGAAGGGTGGCTCGTGCCTCCGCCGGCCGCCCGGCGCGAGACTCGGCGAGCGCGATGTTCGCCAGCACGTTTGCCACTTCCACGTCGGAGGTGAGTCGCCGCGCGGCCGCGAAGGCCGCGATGGCTCGGACCGTGTCGCCCCGCTCCATCGCCGAGTACCCGGCGACGGTCCGGGCCTGGAAGTCGTTCGGGTCCAGCGCCACCGCGCTGTCGGCCCAGACCGCGGCGCTGTCGAACTGGCGACGCCAGGCGTGCGCAATGCTCAGGAACGCCGCGCCCTGCTTGTACCTCGGGTTGAGCGTCATGTCGCGGCGCCAGGCGGCCAGGGCGCCGTCCATGTCCCCGGACTCCGCGAGGCCGAGCGCCCTGAAGTGCCACGCCTCGGCCCGCGCTGAGTCGAGCGCGAGGGCCCGGCCGGCGGCGCGGATCGACGGCGCGACATCGGTGGGGTCGACCTGGCGAATCAGGTGAGCCTCCGCGGTCCACGCCGCCGCGCTCCCGGAATCCGCGGCCAGCATCCGGTCCGCCGCGGCGACGGCCAGCACGAGCACGCTGTCGTGCGACAACCCGGGGATGACGAACCCGCGCTCCAGGGCACGGGCATACGAATCGACCAGGCCGGCCCAGGCGGCGGTGTAGTTGGAGTCTCGCGCGATCGCCGCATTGAAATCTGTGATGGCCTGCACGGTCCCGCCGGGGCTGCGGCGGTCGTAGGCGACCTTGCCGCGCTCATAGATCGCCTTGACCTCGGGGCTCACGGCGCGGGGTTCGGCTCCTCCCTTCCGCGCCACCACGAACCACGCCGCTGCCGCCGCGGCTAGCAGCCCGGCGCCCAGAACGATGCGCCGCAGACCCGTTCGCCGCGATCCTCCGGGAGGCGCGGCGCCCCCTCGCAGCACGGCGAGGAATCCCTTCACGTCGGGGAAGCGGTCGGCGGGCACCCGCTCGAGCGCCCGGAGTATCGCGTGCTCCAGTGGGAGCGGGACCGTCGGCCGCACGGTGCGAATCGGCCGCGCCGGCTCGGCGAGCCGGCGGGCCAGGATCGCCTGGGCGGTGGGGCCGCTGAACGGAGGCTCTCCCGTCAGCATCTCGTAGAGCACGGCCGCGAGGCTGTACTGGTCGCTCCGCGCGTCCACCGCGTCGGCCGAGGCCTGCTCGGGGCTCATGTAAGCCGGGGTGCCGATGGCGAGGCCCGTGCTGGTCAGGCGCTCGCCGCCGGTGGCGAGCAGCGCCTTGGCGATCCCGAAGTCGATGACGTACACCCGCCCGTCGGCGAGGAAGATGTTCTCCGGCTTGATATCCCGGTGGACGATGCCCTGTCTATGTGCCGACTCGAGGGCGTCCGCCACGCCGGCGGTAATACCCAGCGCATCGTCGATCGCAAGCTGCCGCTCCCGACTGAGGCGGGCGCGGAGCGATTCGCCCTCGAGGTATGCCATCGCGTACCAGGGGAGAGACGATCCATCTGCTTGTTCGACGGCGCCGGAGTCGAGGATCGGCACGATGCTCGGGTGCCGGAGCCCTGCGGCGAGCCGGACCTCGCGGATGAAGCGGTCCACGCCAATGGCGCCGGCCAGTTCCGGGTGGAGGATCTTGATCGCGACGGGGCGGTCATGCCGGAGGTCCCGTGCCAGCCACACGGTGGCCATGCCGCCCCGTCCGAGCTCGCGCTCGAGGGTGTAGCGGTCGGCGAGGGTCCGTTGCGAGAGATCGTCCATGACGTGGTCCGGTGCTAGTCGGCGATCCCGACGGCCGCGCCGAGGTAGCGCGGATCGGATACCTGGTCGAGCATGAAGCCGGCGACATCCGCCCGTGAAATCCCCACCGTCCAGAGCCAGTGTCCCACCACGGGGCCCTGCCTGAACGCGCCGCGGCGCGGCCCATTGCCCAATGCGCCGGGGCGCACCAAGGTCCAGTCGAGCCCGGACCGGCGGACGAGGGCCTCCTGGCGCCGCTTGTCGAAGAAGTAGAACGGCAGGATGAAGACCCTCACGAAGAGCGTGTAGTACAGCCCCATCTGCCACCAGGTGTCGCCGACGCCGAGCGCCGTCTCCACGACCAGGCGGTTGACCCCATGGCGGCGCATGGCGTCGATGAGGTGCTGCGTGCCCGCCGACAGGATCCTGTTCGGGTAGAACCACCGCTTGTGGCCGAGCGCCGAGAGCACGGCCTCCTGTCCGCGCACCGCGGCGTCGAGCGTCTCCGGCGCCATCACGTCGCCGGCGACCACCGTGAGCCGCGGGTGGGTCAGGTGGACCCGCGACGGATTGCGGGCCAGCGCCGTCACCGCGTGCCCGCGTTCCAGCGCCTGCTCCACCAGGGCCCGACCGGTGCCCCCCGTGGCGCCCACGATCAGCAGCCGCATGCCGCTCCGTGCCGCGACGGCGTGCTCAACTGACGGGCGTGACGAGCCGGCGCTCGAATGATGGCGCGACTGGAGGGATGCGGTCGGCCCGAGCCGGTGCGCCGAGCTGCACCTGGCGAATCTCCGTCAGGAGGCGCTCGCTGAAATCGGCGCGCTCCTGCAGCTCCGCAAGCTGGCTGCGGAGCGCCTCCAGCTGTCGCTCCCCGGCCAGGGCGGCATCCGCCGGCGCCTGGATTCTCCGTGCCAGCGCCCGGCCGATCGGGCCGAGCCCGAAGACGCCGATCGCCAGCGCGCCAAACACCAGCCCGCTGCCGTGCGACGCCAGCTGCCAGACGAACTCCGCGAACATCCGGGTCCAGATACTCGGTTCCATCGGTCCCTCCTTCTAATCCGGGTCCGCCGGCCCCCTACCGCCTCACCAGGTGATTTTCGAACCCCGTCACGCGCCAGGCGCGGCTCACCGCGTGCCCTTCGGTGCGGAGATGGGCGGCCTGGCGG
>DAOMFQ010000056.1:0-12562 GCA_035429905.1 Gemmatimonadales bacterium | reverse complement strand
CGACGAAGCTCATCGAGGTGGTCGAGACCGGCAAGCAGATGTTGATGACCCGCGGGGCGCTCACCACCTTCAGCACGGCGAACGACGTGGCGAAGTACTTCGCCATCATCCCGGCCGCCTTCGTCAGCACCTACCCGGCGCTGGGCGCGCTCAACGTGATGCGCCTCGCCACCCCGCAGAGCGCGGTGCTTTCGGCAGTCATCTTCAACGCCCTCATCATCGTCTTCCTGATTCCGCTGGCGCTGAAGGGCGTGTCTTACCGGCCGCTCGGCGCCGCGTCGCTGCTCCGGCGGAACCTGCTGGTCTACGGCGTGGGCGGCCTCCTGGCGCCGTTCGTCGGGATCAAGCTGATCGACATCCTGCTGGTCGCCCTGAAGCTGGCGTGAGGTCCTGACATGCGTGCCCTGCTTCGTCCCGCGCTGGTGTTCATCGCCCTGATGACCCTCCTCACGGGGGTGCTCTATCCGGCGGCGATCACCGGCCTGGCCCAACTGCTCTTCCCGTCCCAGGCCAATGGCAGCCTCGTCGTGGTGGACGGCACCGCGAGAGGCTCGCGGCTCATCGGCCAGCCGTTCAGCGCCCCCGGGTATCTCTGGTCCCGCCCCTCGGCCACCGGCCCCGTACCCAACAACGCGGCGGCCTCCAGCGGCTCGAACCTCGGCCCCAGCAACCCGGCGCTCGTCGAGGCGGTGGCGGGGCGGATTGCTGCGCTTCGCGCGGCCGACTCCACACTGACCCGCCCGGTGCCGGTCGATCTGGTGACCGCATCGGGGAGTGGCCTCGACCCGCACCTCTCGCTGGCGGCCGCGGCGGTGCAGGTACCGCGGATTGCCCGGGCCCGGGGCATGACCACCGCGGCCGTGCAAGCGGTGATCGCCGCCCATACCGAGGGGCGGTTCCTCGGCGTCTTTGGTGAACCGCGCGTGAACGTCCTGATGGTGAACCTGGCGCTTGACCGCGGCGCTCCATGATTTCGTTCGTCTTGGCGTCGACGGTGCTGGCCGCGCAGGATACGACGCCGAAGCCGGCCGTCGCCTTCGGGGCGTTCATCGACACCTACTTCGCCTGGGACTTCGGCCAGCCGGATGCCTTCGACCGGCCCTTCACCACGCAGCCGGCGCGGCACGACGAGTTCAACGTCAACCTGGCGTTCATCGAGGCGAAGCTGACCGGCGAAAAGGTCCGCGGGCGGGTGGCGCTGCAGGCCGGCACCTCGGTGCAGGCCAACTACGCCGGGGAGCCGAACGTGGGCAGCGTCAGCGGCGACGACCTCGCCCGGATCATCCAGGAGGCCTGGGTCGGCGTGCGGGTGTCGCCGAAGATCTGGGTGGACGGTGGCATCTACTTTTCGCCGATCGGGTGGGAGGGCTTCATCTCGTGGGACAACCCGACGTACACCCGGTCTCTGCTCGCCGACTACACGCCGTACTTCGTGACGGGCGCCAAGGCCACCTGGGCTGCTTCCTCCAAGGTGACCGTGCAGCTCCACGTGGTGAACGGCTGGCAGATCGTCTCGGAGAACAATCCCGACAAATCGGTGATCGCCAGGGTGGACTGGCAGGCCACACCGAAGCTGGCCCTGGCGTACGCCTTCTATGCGGGCAACGAGCAGCTCGACACCCTGCCGGCCCGCACCCGGTACTACAATCAGCTCCTCGCCAGGGTCTCGGCCGGGCACGGCTGGGATTTCTGGGGCACCTTCGACGTGGGCGTGCAGACCGTGCCCGACGCCTCCAGCCAGACCTGGTATGGGGCGGTCGTCATCGGCCGGAAGGCACTCTCGAGCAGGGTGGCTGTGGTGGGGCGGGTGGAGGGCCACTCCGACCGAGATCAGGTGTTAATCTTGACGGGCACCCCGGACGGCTTCCGGACCATCGGCGGCTCGATTGGGGTCGACGTGCAACCCGAGGAGTACCTGAAGTGGCGGACGGAATTGCGCGGCTTCACCTCGTCGGACCCGGTGTGGCCGGATCAGGGCGCACCGGCTGGATCGGTATCGGGCGGCTTTGTCGTCACCTCGCTCTCACTCCGCTTCTGATGCAGCCTCCTTCTCACCGCGGTCCGGCGTGACGGAAGCCCGCCCCGACCCCGACGCGCTGCTGGCCCGTGTCCAGCAGGAAGAGAGCCGCTCCCGCCGGGGGCGGCTCAAGGTGTTTGTGGGCGCCTCGCCCGGGGTGGGGAAGACCTTCAGCATGCTGGAAGCGGCGCGCGCGGCCCGGCTCGGCGGGCGGGACGTCCTCGTGGGCGTGGTGGAGACCCACGGCCGCCGCGAGACCGCCGCGCTCGTGGAGGGGCTCGAGGTGCTGCCCCGGCGCGCGTTCGTGTACCGCGGCACCACCCTCGAGGAGTTCGACCTCGACGCCGCGCTCGCCCGCCGGCCCGGGCTGATCCTGATGGACGAGATGGCGCACTCCAACGCGCCCGGTACCCGCCACGCAAAGCGCTACCAGGACATCGACGAACTGCTCCGCGCCGGCATCGACGTCTTCAGCACCCTGAACGTGCAGCACCTCGAGAGCCTCAACGACGTGGTGGCGCAGATTACCGGGGTCACGGTGCGGGAGACCGTACCGGATGCCGTGCTCGACGAGGCCGACGAGATCGAGCTGGTGGACGTGACGCCGGAGGTGCTCGAACAGCGGCTGCGCGAGGGGAAGGTGTACCTCCCGGAGCAGGCGCAGCGGGCGCTGGACCGGTTCTTCCGGCGCGGCAACCTGATCGCGCTCCGGGAACTGGCACTCCGCCGCACCGCGGAGCGGGTGGATGAGCAGATGCGCGGGTACCGCGCGTCGGCGGGCATCGAGGAGCCCTGGGCGGCCTCCGAGCGGCTCCTCGTTTGCGTCTCGCCGTCGGAGCGGAGCCTTCGCCTGGTGCGGAGCGCTCGCCGCCTGGCGGGGCTGCTCCGCGCGCCCTGGACCGCGCTCTACGTGGAACTCCCCCGCCACGCCACGATGCCGGCCCGGAACCGCGAGGCGGCACAGGAGGCGCTGCGCCTGGCCGAGGAGCTGGGCGGCACCGCCGTGTCGGTGCCGGGCCACGATGCCGCCGAGGAGGTTCTGGCGTACGCGCGCAGCCACAACGCGACCCGCATCCTGGTCGGCCGCTCCCGGCGCGGCTGGTTGTCCTGGATGTTTCCCGCCTCCGTGGCGGGGCGCCTGGTGCGCGGTGCCGAAGGGATGCACGTCTGGGTCGGCGCCGACGACGACCGCAGCCTGGAGAGGGAGTCCCGGCCCAAGAGTGGGCTCGCCTTGGCGCCGGTGCGGGACTACCTCGGCGCGGCAATCATCGTGGCGCTGATGACCGCGGTGGCCCTGCCGTTCCACGGCACCCTGGCGGAGATCGACGCCGCCATGCTCTACCTGCTCGCGGTCGTCGTGGCCGCGGCGCGCTATGGACGCGGGCCCTCGGTCCTGGCCGGCTTGTTGGCGGTGGCCGCGTTCGATATCACGTTCGTGGAGCCCTACGGCAGGTTCGCCGTGTCCGATGTGCGGTACCTGCTCACCTTCGCGATGATGCTGGTCGTGGCCCTGGTCATGGGAGGGCTCACCACGCGGGTGCGCGAGCAGGCCAGCGTGGCCCGGCTCCGCGAGCGCCGTGCGTCCACACTGTACGCCGTGAGTCGGGACCTGGCCGCCGCGCGCACCAGGCCGGAACTGGGGCGCGTCACCCTCAGGCACCTGCACGACCTCTTCGGCGGATCGGTCATGCTGATCCTGCCCGACGTGGACGGCCAGCTCGACGTGGTGGCGGAGATGCCCCCGCAGGAAGGCACGCGGCGCGACCTCGGCGTGGCGAAGTGGGTGTTCGAGCACGGCGAGTCGGCGGGGCGGGGCACCCAGACGTTGCCGGCTTCGGACGCAGTGTACGTGCCGCTCGCCACGCCCGACCGTGTGCTGGGCGTGGTCGGGATTCGGCCCGAGCCCCTGGACCGCCTGGCCGATCCGGCGCAACGCCAGCTGCTCGAATCGCTCCTGGGCCAGGCCGCGGTGGCGCTGGAGCGCACCAAGCTGGCCGAGGAGAAGCGGCTGGTGCACCTCGAGTTCGAGGCGGAGCAGCTGCGCACATCGCTGTTAAGTTCGCTCTCGCACGATCTGCGCACCCCGCTCGCCGGCATCGAGGGAGCCGCCAGCAGCCTGGCGGAGGACCAGGGCCACCTCACCCCGGCCACCCGTCGCGAACTGGCGCAGACCATCGTGGACGAGGCGCAGCGGATGACCCGCCTGGTAGCCAACCTGCTCGACATGGTGCGGGTCGAGAGCGGGGCGCTCGGCGTGCACCGAGGGTGGCACGTACTCGAGGAAGTGGTGGGAGTGGCGCTGTTGCGTGCGGAGGACCGGCTCGAGGGCCGTCGGGTCACCACCGACCTCCCGGCCACGCTGCCGCTGGTGCCGATCGACGACGTGCTCATCGAGCAGGTGCTCATCAACCTGCTGGAGAATGCCGCCAAGTACACCCCGGCGGGGAGCCCGGTTGAAATCAGTGCGGTCGCCCGGTCGGGCGAGGTGCAGGTGACCGTGGCCGACCGGGGGCCCGGCGTGCCGCCTGGAGAATCCGAGCTGATCTTCGAGAAGTTCCACCGCGCGGCGCGTGGTGCGGGGGGCGTGGGGTTGGGGCTGGCCATATGCCGCGGCATCATCAAGGCGCACGGCGGGCGGCTCTGGGTGGACTCGCGCGAAGGGGGCGGCGCGGCGTTCCGGTTCACCCTGCCCATCATCGGCGTGCCGCCGCCGTTCGAGCGGGAGTCCGGCGAATTCGAGGCCACAGTATGAGCGAGACCGGCCCGATGGTGCTGCTGATCGAGGACGAGGTGCCGATGCGCCGCTTTCTGCGGGCGGCGCTGGCCTCGGAGTCGTACCGCCTGATCGAGGCCGCCACCGCGCGGGATGGCCTGGCAGAGGCCGCCAGTCGGAACCCCGACCTCATCCTGCTGGACCTGGGGCTCCCCGACGCCGACGGCATCGAGGTGACGCGCCGGCTCCGCGAGTGGAACACCCGACCGATCATCGTGCTCTCGGCCCGGGGACAGGAGCGCGACAAGATCGACGCACTCGACGCCGGCGCCGACGACTACCTCACCAAGCCGTTCAGCGTGCCGGAACTGCTGGCGCGCATGCGCGTGGCGCTGCGCCACGCGGCCCGGGGATCCGCCGCCCCGGAGGAACCGGTGTTCACCACCGGCGCGCTCTCGATCGACCGGGGCCGGCGCGTGGTGACGGTGCGCGGCGAGGAAGTGCACCTCACGCCGACCGAGTATCGCCTGCTGCTGGCCCTGGCACAGCACGCCGGCCGGGTGCTCACGCACCGGCAGCTGCTGCGCGAGGTCTGGGGGCCCGGGCGCATCGGGCAGGACCACTATCTCCGGGTCTACATGGCGCAGCTCCGTGCCAAGATCGAGAAGGACCCCGCGCGGCCGGAGTATTTGAGGACCGAGCCGGGGGTGGGGTATCGGATGACGGAAGCGGAGTAGGCGGGGAAGCGGGTCAGCGGGGAACGGAAGCGTGTGACAGAAACACAGTAGGGGCGCACCGCGGTGCGCCCCTACTGTCATTTCCAGCCCCGCTGCCCGTCTGCCCCGCCTAATTCGGTGCGTGCACGCCCTGCCCGCCGTAATTGCGGTCGCCGCCCAGGGTCGGGCCCTCGAACTGGAAGAAGTCGGTGTTGTCCATCTTCGCCACGACCTGGCGGATCGAGCCGGGGAAGGGCGCCGTCCGGCCGTGGTTGCCGAAGGGATCGGTGTACCACACCTCCGGCCCGTCGGCGTTGTCGATCCGGTTGCCGTTGATGTCCACCTGGCGCCGCACGCCGTTGAAGGGCGAGCGCGGGTCGTCGAAGGCAAGCGAGGTGAGCGTGCCGTTCGCGGTGGCCTGGTCGCAGAGCCAGCCGTTGGCGCGGTCGCCGTTGGCCTCCGTGGCAAAGCACAGATCCACCACGCGGCCGGTGAAGTTCGGGAGCGCCGGATCGTAGAAGCGGCTCGGGTAGAACACCTGGTAGTAGGGGTTCACGCTGGCCAGGAAGTGGCCGTTGTCCGCCCGCAGGTTGGCCGACACCTGCCAGCTTTCGTGGAGCGCGGAGCCGAAGCTGGAAGTCTGCCCCGGCGGCACCAGGATGTGGCGCTCGACGCAGGCCTTGTCGGGAATGGTGCGCTTGCCGCCGCCGTCCGGGCTGTTGAGCGGGGTCGGCGGGCCCACCGTCAGGTGCACATCGTGGTCGCAGGCCTCCACCATCTCGCCCGGAGTGCCGATGGCGGTCATGATGGTCATGCCGATCCGGGTGCCGCCGGTGCAGTCGATGTGGTACACCAGCTCGTGCAGGTTGTTGGTGAAGGCGTCCTTCGAGTGCGTGCCCTGGTGCAGCTTGGTGAGCACGTCGCACTTCACCTGCAGCACCGAGCCGGCCACGCCGCCGCCCAGGTCGAAGGGCACGTCGTTTTCCCACTCGACCTTGTGGCCGAAGTGGTCCTCGTTCCGGATGCCGGTCGGGTCCCAGATGGCCAGCTGTTCGTTGGCGTAGCCGAACGGAATCGGGCCGGTGCGGCGGTAGAGATCGGAGCCGCGCGGATCCCGCCCGTGCTCGTGGCCGAACCTGCACCCCGTGGTCGGGTCCACCGGCGGGTGCCAGGTCGGGTAGAGCTTCCCGTCCGGCCCCACCACGGAATAGCTGTTGTGGATTTCGGCAGTGCAGTCGTCGTTGGGGCCCGGGCGCCAGAGGTCGTAGGCCACGCTCACACCGGTCGCCACCGGGGGCGAGGGCGCGCCGGAGTCCTCCGCGCAGGCGGACAGGGCTGCGCCGCAGGCGAGGAGCGCGGCGAGCGCGCGGATCGGGGTGGTCAGGGTGAGGTTGCGCATGAGGGTGCCTCCGCTCAGTGAATCACGAGGCCCACGCCGAATTGCAGCGAGGACACGCTGGCGTCGTCGGCGACGACCGCGGTGGTGGTGGTGTTGTCTTCGGTGTGCTTGAAGGTCAGGTCGCCGGCCAGGGAGTGCTGGTAGGTGATGTACGGATTGATCGAGTAGTTCTTGCCGACCCGCCATTCATATCCGATGCCGAGGAGCGCGCCGGGCTGGGTCGTGGTGAGGACGTCCACCGAATCGCTGGCGTGGTAGCCGGTGACGCCGAGGCCGCCCTTCACGTAGGCACCCCTGGCGGGCCAGGGATACCAGAGCGCGACGGCGCTCGCGGTCCACGACCGCCGGGTCACCACGTCCTGGGAGTTGGTCCAGCCGTCGAGCTCGGCGCCCAGCAGCCACGAGGGCGAGAGCACGCCGCCCGCGCGGATGGAGGCTGTGAGGTCGGTGCCCGTCTGATCGTCGCAGATTTCGCAGTGGACCTGGCCGGAGCCGGCGCCGAAGCCGAACCCGTACCAGAAACCCTCGCGGGTATTCGGATGCTGGGCCGTGACAGGCGTCACGAAGCACACCAGGCAGATGGCGGCAAGGAACAGACGATTCATGGATGGGATCCTCCTGGGGGGGGCGGTGGTGCAGGTAGGGGCCAAAAACGAGGCGGGGAGGCGAGGAAGCGGGGAGGGGGATGGCGCGTTGCTAAATCATTGTGTTTAATGTCTTTAGATCGCCATTCAAATCCTCCAAAACGCCATGCCCGACTCGGGCGACAGGAATTGCGCGGGCGAAGTGCCAAACTGCATGAAAAAACGCCTGA
Organism: Gemmatimonadales bacterium; assembly: GCA_035429905.1. GTDB lineage: Bacteria > Gemmatimonadota > Gemmatimonadetes > Gemmatimonadales > GWC2-71-9 > SPDF01. The sequence goes on along the minus strand of DAOMFQ010000056.1, from coordinate 4,903 downwards.
GGGTCCCACCTCTTACCCCTCCGGACGCGGCGCGTAGGATTACGCTCTTCTTCACGAGCCTGCACCTGATTTCTTCCCGGTGCACCGCGTATCGTGGTTGGGCGTCCCCCCTCCCGCGCGGCTCATGAGCAGCACTCTGTCCTCAATCGCGGGAGCAGGGGCACACAAAACAGTTCACTGACGTCTGGGCCCTCCCCGAACCAAATGCCCTAGCCTGGGCCGGGAGCCGAAGCATGTCATCCATCCATTCCGTCCGCGTGAGTTGCCGGTCTCGTCGTTCCCTCACATCGGCTGGTGCCATCGTCGGATTCCTCCTCGTGATCGGAGCGCCTGCTGCTCGCGCGCAGGACTCCGCCTCGGTCCCCGCGGCGGAGGCGCGCCCCACCGGCCTCCCGAAGGGCGTGCAATGGACCTTCAACATCGACGCCGGCCTCGGCGCGTTCGGGTTCGGAAACTCGCTCTATCTCAATAACAGAGAGGACCCTTCCGGCGACCTGAGCGACAACTGGGCCGAGAGCTACGTCAAGCCGAAGCTGTCCGGCTGGATCGGGCTCGGCAAGAGCCAGATGTACGCCGGGATCAGCGCGGTCGGCGAGCGCACCTTCGGTGCGCCGCCGCCGCTGGTTGGCACCGAGGCCGCGTCATTCGGGCCAGAAGACTTGTACATCGGCTGGCGCTCCGGCACGAGTGTTGGCAGTTCGGAAAACCTTCTCGACTTCTCCGTCGGACGCCAGGTGTACAAGCTTGGGCACGGGATGATCCTGTGGGACGGCGCGGCCGAGGGCGGAAGCCGGGGCGGCTTCTGGAGCAACGCGCGCAAGGCGTGGGCGTTCGCGGGGATCGCCCGGGTGCACCCCAAGATCCACACCTTCGAGGCGTTCTACCTCGATCGGAGCCAGATCCCCGGCCTCGACGAGAACCCACGGGTGTGGGGCGGGAACTATGAGATTGCCCCGACCGAGCACACCACGCTCGGAGCCACCTACATGCAGACACTGTCCGACAGCAGTCCCCAGCGCGACGGGATGAACGTCTTCAACGTGCGGGCCTATACCGCACCGTTCAACAAGCTCCCCGACCTCTCCTTCGAGGCCGAGTACGTGATGGAGGACAACGGGGACCTCATCAGCGCCACCGCCTGGACGGCGGGCGTGGGATACCAGTTCGGCGGGGGGAGTTGGGCGCCTAAGCTCTCGTACCGCTACGCCTTCTTCGAGGGCGACGACCCCTCCACCGCGGTGAACGAGGGCTTCGATCCGCTCTTCACCGGCTTCTATGACTGGGGCTCCTGGTGGCAGGGCGAAATCGCCGGCGAGTACTTCCTGTCGAACTCCAACCTGGTCTCGAACCAGGTGCGCCTCGGCTTCAACCCCAGCGACGCCGTGAGCACCGGCCTCATCGGCTACTCCTTCACGCTCGACCAGCCGACGTGGTACGGCATCCCGGTGACGTCGAAAGACATCGCCTCGGAGCTCGACCTGTACGTGGACTGGAAGGCCAATTCGAACTTCACCGTCAGCGTTGTCGCGGCGTTCGCGAACCCCGGCGACGCCGTGGCCGAGGCGGCCGATCGGACCGAGAACTTCATCTACGGCATGCTCTACGTTGCCTACGCCTATTGAGGTGAGGCAGAAAGCGGTCACCCCATGATAGAACACACTTCGCGTCTCCTGCCGCGTCGCGCCCTCATCGTGGACGATGAGCTGGCCGAGGCCACCACGGCCGGTGGCCGCGCCGTGCGGGCGCTCGCCGCAGAGCTCCGGGCCCGAGGGATCGAGGTCGTCGAGGCGCTATCCGTCGAGGATGGCCTCGCGACCGTCACCTCGGATTCCGCCATTCACTGCATCTTCGTCAACTGGACCCTCGGCGCAAACGACCTGCAGAGCCATACCCAGGCCACCGAGCTCTTCCGGGCGATTCGCTCGCGCAACGCCAAGATCCCCATCGTCCTGATGGCCGACCGCAAGCTGGCGGGCACCGTCTCCGTCGAGGTGGCCACGCTGGTCGACGAATTCGTCTGGATTCTCGAGGATACCGCGGCCTTCATCGGGGGCCGCACGGTCGCGGCCATCGAACGCTACCTGCAGGGGCTCCTCCCGCCGTTCGCCGCCGCGCTGGCCGCGTACAACCGCGACGTGGAGTACTCCTGGGCGGCGCCGGGGCACCAGGGCGGCATCGCCTTCCTCAAGTCGCCAGTGGGGCGGGTGTTCTTCGACTTCTACGGCGAGAACCTCTTCCGCACCGACATGGGCATCGAGCGGGCGGCGCTGGGCTCCTTGCTGGGCCACACCGGCCCGATCGGTGCCAGCGAGCGCTTCGCCGCGCGGGTGTTCGGCGCCCACCGCTCCTATTCGGTGCTGAACGGAACGTCGGGCTCCAACCGGGCGATCATGTCGGCCTGCGTCGGCGACGCCGAGATCGCGCTCTGCGACCGCAACTGCCACAAGTCCATCGAGCAGGGGCTGGTGAACACCGGCGGTATTCCAGTGTTCCTGAGCCCGACCCGCAACCGGTTCGGCATCATCGGGCCCATCCCGCCGGAGCGGCTCGACCCCAAGGCCATCGCCAAGAGCATCGCCGCGAACCCGCTGGCCAAGGGGGCCGCGCACAAGCGTCCGGTGTACGCGGTGGTGACCAACTGCACCTACGACGGGATGTGTTACCACGCGGCAGATGCCGAGGCGGTGCTGGCCAAGAGCGTGGACCGGGTCCACTTCGACGAGGCATGGTACGGGTACGCCAGGTTCAACCCGATGTACCGCGACCGCCACGCGATGCGTGGCAACCCCGCCGAGCACCCGAAGGACGGCCCGACGGTCTTCGCCACTCACTCGACGCACAAGCTCCTGGCCGCGCTCTCGCAGACCTCCTACATCCACATCCGGGACGGGCGCGGCGCCATCGACCACGGCCGCTTCAACGAGGCGTACTGCACGCAGGCGAGCACTTCGCCCCTCTATGCGCTCATCGCCTCGAACGATGTGGCGGCGGCCATGATGGACGGCCCGGCCGGCCAGGTGCTGACGCAGGAGGTCATCGACGAGGCGGTGGCGTGCCGCCTGGCGGTGGCGCGCATCCGGCATGAGCTGGCGGCGAAGAAGGAGTGGTTCTTCGCCCCCTGGAACGCCGAGGAGGTCAAGGACCCGAAGACCGGCAAGAAGATCCCGTTCCACAAGGCGCCGGCCGAGTTGCTCACCACCGAGCCTTCCTGCTGGGTGCTGCACCCGGGCGAGAGCTGGCACGGGTTCGAGGGCCTGCCCGACAACTGGTGCATGCTCGACCCGATCAAGTTCGGCATTGTGTGTCCGGGGATGAAGCCGGACGGCCAGCTCGACGCGCATGGAATCCCGGCCGACATCGTGACGGCATACCTGGGGCGGCAGGGCATCGTCCCTTCGCGTACCACCGACCACATGGTGCTCTTCCTCTTCTCGGTTGGCATCACCAAGGGGAAGTGGGGCACGCTGCTCAACGTGCTGCTCGACTTCAAGGCCGACTATGACCGCAACGCCCCGCTGGCGGAGGTGCTGCCGGCCGTGCTGGCCGCGGCCCCCGAGCGGTACGCCGGCATGGGCCTCAAGGACCTGGGTGACGAGATCTGGGCGCACATGAAGAAGAACCGGCAGGGCCACTGGCAGGCCCAGGCCTACGCCACCCTGCCGAAGCCGAGGATGACGCCGCGGAAGGCCTTCCAGCGCCTGATGGCCGGGAGCGTCGAGCAGGTGCCGCTCAACAAGATGGCCAACCGCGTGGTGGCGGTCGGCGTGATCCCCTATCCGCCAGGCATTCCGATCGTGATGCCTGGGGAAAACGTCGGCCCCGCCGACGGTCCGTGGCTCACGTACCTGCGCATCCTGCAGGAGTACGGGCACCGGTTCCCGGGGTTCGCCAAGGAAGTCGAAGGCACGGAAGAGCGCGATGGCGTCTACCACATCTACTGCATGAAGCCGTAGGGGCAACGCGGCGGCACGCGAAGAAGGAGGAAGACCGTGCAAGACACCAAGAAGATGAGCCTGGTCCAGCTCACGTTCATCGTGGCGGTGAACATGATGGGCTCGGGCATCATCATGCTTCCGACCAACATGGCCCAGGTCGGCGCAATCTCGCTGCTCTCCTGGGTGGTGACGGCCCTGGGTTCGATGGCGATTGCCTTCGGCTTCGCACAGGCCGGGCTGTTCAACCAGCGGGAAGGCGGCATGTCGGCGTACGCCGAGGACGCGTACGGCAAGCCGGGCTATTTCAACGTGTTCTATCTCTACTTCCTCTCGCTGGCCATCGGCAACGTGGCCATCGCCATTTCCGCGGTGGGTTACCTCGCCGGGTTCTTCCCCTGGCTCTCCTCGGCGCCGATCGCCACGACCATCGGCGTCATCGGCCTGCTTTGGCTGACGACCGTGGCCAATTTCGGCGGCCCCTCCATTACCGGCCGCATCGGCTCGGTCACGGTGTGGGGCGTGCTGATCCCGGTCGGCCTGCTCTCGTTCTTCGGCTGGTTCTGGTTCAGCAAGGATACCTTCGCCGCCGCCTGGAACCCGCAGAACCTGACGCTCGGGCAGGGCATGGGCTCCAGCATCTCGCTCACCCTGTGGGCCTTCCTCGGCATGGAATCCGCGGCGCAGAACTCCGCGGCGGTCGAGAACCCGAAGAAGAACGTGCCGCTGGCCTGCATGTTTGGCACCCTCGGCGCCGCGGTCATCTACATCCTGTCGACCGCCGTGATCCAGGGCATCGTGCCTAACGCCGAGCTGGCCGAGTCGACCGGCCCGTTTGCCCTGGCCTACGCCAAGATGTTCAACCCGACGGTCGGGTCCATCATCATGGCGCTGGCAGTGATGGCCTGCCTCGGCTCCCTGCTGGGCTGGCAGTTCACGATCGCGATGACCGGCAAGTCGGCGGCCGACGC
>DAOMFQ010000055.1:0-12599 GCA_035429905.1 Gemmatimonadales bacterium | reverse complement strand
CACCGCCGCCACGGCGCTCGCGGAGCGGGCGGCGGCGCTTGCCCCGACCTCCGGCCAGGCCGCCGGTGTACTCCTCCGCGCGCTGGCGCTCTCCGGCCATCGCACCGAGGCCCTGTCGCGGTTCACCGCGTTCGCCGACGCGCTGGAGTCGCGCCTCAACGCAGCCCCGGACTCGGACATCACCGCCCTGGCAGACCGCATCCGCAAGGGGCGCCTCGGGCCCGCGCCCGACAGCGAGGCGGCGCGTGTGGCGCTCACCCGCCGGCTGCCGCTTGCCGGGCGCGAGGACACCTTCGCGGAACTATCGCGCACCTGGCACGGATGCGTCGCCAGCCGCCGCACCTCGGTGGCCGTCATCCGGGCCGACGCGGGCATCGGGAAGACCCGCCTGGTCGAGGAGCTCATGGCCCGGGTGGCGCTGGAGGGAGGCGCCGTCCTTCAGGTTCGCGGAGCGGAGGCCGACCGGGTGTCGCCGTGGAGCGGCCTGATCGGCCTGGCACGGGGTGGATTGCTCGACGCGACCGGCATCGCCGCGGCGCCGACGGCGGTGCACGCCGCCTTCGCGGCCCACATCGCGGAATGGGGCGACCGATTCCGGGGAGCCACGCGAGAGGAGCCCGCGCCCCTGCCCCGCGCCTTCACCGAACTGGTCCGCGCGGCCTCGGACGAGCAGCCGGTGCTGGTGGTGGCGGACGACGCCCACCACCTCGACCTCGAGTCGCTCCAGACGCTTGCCGCGCTGCCGCGTGACGTGCCGCAGGCGCCGGTCCTCCTGCTCCTGACCGCTGAACCTGTCGTCCCGTCGGACACGCTGGATACGCTGCAGGCGCGGCTCGGCCGGGACATCCCGGGCGTGACACTCGGGCTCGAGCCGCTCTCGCACGAGGCGCTCGGCGACCTGGCGCGGGCGGTGTTCCCGGAGTATGGCACCGAGGCGCTCGAACGGTTGACCCGCCGAGTGGCGGCCGACTCCGCCGGCGTGCCGCTCCTGGCCGTGGAGATCCTGCACGCGGTATCGGCGGGCCTCGATCTCGACCGCGAGTCCGGTGCCTGGCCCGCGCCCTACCACACCCTCACGCAGACCACCCCCGGCGACCTGCCGGAGACTGTCGTGTCCGCGATCCGGATCGGATACCGCCGGCTCTCGGAGGGTGCCCAACGGGCGCTCGCCGCGGCGGCCGCCCTCGGCGGCCGGGTGACGGCCGCTCGCGTGGGCCGCGCCGTGGCGATGGCACAGGAGGAGCTGGACGCGGCGCTCGACGAGCTGGAGTGGCAGCGCTGGCTGGCCGCGGACGGCCAGGGCTACGTGTTCGTGGCCGGAATTGTCGAGCGGGTCATCGAGCGCGACATGCTGACCCCGGGGCAGCGTCGGCGATTCATCGAAAAGGGAGGCCAGGCCGACTGATGGACAACCTCTGCCACACCCTGGTCGGCGCCGCGCTGGCGCAAACTGGGCTGAAGCGACGGTCCCCGCTTGGCACGGCCACCCTCCTCATTGGCGCCAACCTGCCGGATGTCGATGTCATCAGCCTGGCCTGGGGGAGCACGGCGGGGCTCGCGTTCCGCCGAGGCTGGACCCACGGCGTGCTGGCGCTTCCCCTCTGGCCCTTCGTGCTGGCAGGCGGTGTGGTGCTCTTCGACCGCGCCGTCACGCGGCGCGGGGCGCGGTTCTGGCCTCTCGTATCGCTCGCCGCCCTCGGCGTACTCAGCCATCCATTGCTCGACTTGCTCAACACCTATGGCGTGCGCTGGCTGATGCCGTTCTCGAAGACCTGGTACTACGGCGACACCCTCTTCATCGTGGACGTGTGGGTCTGGCTGATGCTCGCCGCGGGGATCCTCCTCAGCGAGCGCCGCGAGCGGCGGGGCGACGCTGCCTGGCCCGCCCCCGCCCGCACGGCGTTGGCCGGGGCCGCGCTCTACACCGCCGGGATGTTCCTGCTAGGGCGGCTCGCCGTGTCGCAGGTACGATTCGAGCTCAGGGCGGCCGGGGTGCCGGCGGTTCGCGTCCTGGCGTCGCCGCTGCCGGTGACGCCGTTCGCCAGGGACGTGGTGGTGGATGAAGGTGACGGCTACCTGGTGGGGCGCATCCGAACCGGCGGGAACCTCGTCGAGGAAGGCCACTGGCCCAAACGGAATCCGTTCGACGAGGACGAAGACCCTGCCCTCGCCCTCGCGGCTTCGACCCCGGCGGCCGAGGCGTTCCTTCGCTGGGCCAGGTACCCGACGTATCTCGTGGACCGCCGGGGTGGGGCCACGGTTGTGCACTTCATCGACCTGCGCTACGCGCGCGAACCCTCCGCGCCGTTCGGCACGCTGGCGGTGCCGGTCTTCGCCAGCCAGATGGCGGTCACCGGGGCTCCGGGCGCTGGAGCAGCGGAAGCAGTGCCGGCCAGATCAGGTCGGCCACCCGTCGCTGGCCTGCGGCGGTGGGGTGGATTCCGTCCTCCTGGTTGAGCGAGTCGTACCCTCCCACTCCTTCCAGCAGGAACGGGACCAGCGGCACGCCCAGCTGGCGCGCCGCGTCCCGGTACGCCGACCGGAACCGGGCCCCGTAGTCGCTCCCCATGTTGGGCAGTGCCTCCATGCCGAGGAGGAGGATGGCGGGCGGGGGATCCTGCCGCCGCGCCCGCCGGACGATCGCCTCGATGTTGGACCGCAATGAGTCGGGGTCGAGCCCCCGCAATCCATCGTTGGCGCCGGTTTCCAGAATCAGGACCGCCACCCGCTGCCTGAATAACCAATCGACGCGCTGCAGCGCGCCCGCCGACGTTTCTCCGCTCACGCCCCGATTCACCACCTGATAACGGAATCCGGCCGAGTCGATCTTGGCCTGGAGGACGGCCGGGTATGCCTCCGAGGGGTCCAAGCCGAGCCCGGCGGTGAGGCTGGTCCCCACGACCAGGATGAGCGGGGCAGGCTGGACCGCGGGCCGGGAACCGTCGGACGGCTTCGGCGTATCAGATCGACCACAGCCCGCCAGCTCGGCTACCAGGGCGGCAACCGGCACGAAGCGCGGTATCATTCGGGGCAACGGAAACGTCATGGGAGTCCAGATGCTGCGCTGTGAACACCTCACCCAGTCCTATCCCTCCGGTACCGGGACGCTGACGGTGCTGCAAGATATCAGCTTCGGCGTGACGCCCGGCGAATTCGTGGCCATCGTGGGCCCCTCGGGCAGCGGCAAGACGACGCTGCTCGGCCTGCTTGCCGGCCTCGACCGCCCGGCGGCCGGCAAGGTGTGGCTGGATGGCGAGGACCTCGGCGCGATGGACGAGGACGCCCGCGCCGCAGTCCGCGGCGCGAAGGTAGGCTTCGTGTTCCAGTCGTACCAGCTGATCCCGACCCTCACTGCCCTCGAAAACGTGCAGGTACCACTCGAACTCCGGGGCGAACGCGACACCGGGCGCGCCGGCGAGCTCCTGGCGCGAGTCGGCCTCGGCGACCGCACGGGGCACTATCCCGCCCAGCTTTCCGGAGGAGAACAGCAGCGCGTGGCGCTCGCGCGGGCGTTCTGCACCGGCCCCAAGCTCCTCTTTGCCGACGAGCCCACCGGCAACCTCGACCAGCGCACCGGCGCCGACATCATCGAGCTGATGACCTCGCTCAACCGGGAGGCCGGCACCACGCTGGTGCTGGTGACGCACGACCCCGACCTGGCCGGCCGGGCGCGGCGCATCCTCCGGCTCGCCGACGGCCGCCTCGTGTCGGACACCACGGCGTGACGCTCCGCGCCCTGCTCCGCCTGGCCTGGCGCGAAGGCCGCGCCTCCCGGCGCCGGCTCCTCCTGCTGGTGGCGGCGATCGCGACCGGCACCGCCGCCCTGGTGGCGATCAACACCTTCACCGCCAATCTCCGTACCGCCGTGTCCGCCGAGGCGCGCGCCTTGCTGGGTGCGGACCTGGCCTTCGCCACCCGGATCGCGCCGACCGATTCGCTGCGGCGCCTGGCCGACTCGCTGGCCTGCGGTGGTGCGGCGGGCTGCGATGCGCGGTCCACCGTCACCACCTTCGGCGCCATGGGCTACATCCCCGCGCGAACGGGGGTGCGCCTGGTGCGGGTGACGGCGGTCGAAGGGAGCTGGCCGTTCTTCGGCAACATCACCACCTCGCCCGCCGGCGCCTGGCCGCGCCTCCAACGGGATCGGGTGGCGCTCGTCGACCCCGCCTTTCTGACCGCGCTCGGCGCCGCGATCGGCGACACGCTGGCGCTCGGTGCGCTCCGGCTTCCGATCGTCGGCACCGTGGACCACGTGCCTGGCGATGTCGGCATCGCGACCGCCTTCGGGCCGCGCGTGTTCATCCCGGGTGTCCTCGTGCAGGAAACCGGACTCCTGGGGTTCGGCGCACGCGCGGAATACGACATCTACCTCAAGCTCCCTCCGGGCTTGGCCGCGCAGGCCATCGCGGACTCGCTGCGCCCGTCACTGCGCGCCGAGCGGATCCGGGTGCGGACTGTCGAGGACGAGCAACGAAACCTGGGGAATGCGCTCGAGCGCCTCGGGCGATTCCTCGGGCTGGTGGCCCTGGTGGCGCTACTGCTGGGCGGCATCGGAGTGGGCAGCGCGGTGCATGTGCTCATCAGGCAGAAGATGGACACGGTGGCCGTGCTCCGCTGCCTCGGGGGCAGCACGCGACAGGTCTTTGCGCTCTTCCTGGTGCAGGCCGCCGGCATCGGGCTGCTCGGGAGCACGGTGGGGGCCGCACTCGGGCTGGCGGTCGCACAGGTGCTTCCGCGCGTTCTCGGCGAGTTTCTTCCCGTGGCTGTGGCGCCGTCGGTGTCGTGGCCCGCCCTCGCCATCGGGATCGGGCTGGGGCTGTGGACCGCCGTCGTGTTCGCGCTGATCCCGCTCCTTGGCGTGCGTCGCATCTCTCCCCTCGCCACCCTCCGGCGCCCGTACGAGGCCGCCACCCGCGTCCCGCGGGATCGGTGGTCGGTGCTGGCGGCATTCGCACTGGGCGCGAGCGTCGTGCTCATGGCGGTCATCCAGGCGGGCAGTCTGCTACGTGGCGGTGCGTTCGCGGTGGGCATCGGCGTGGCCATGCTCGGCCTCTGGCTCTCGGCACTCGCCCTGGTCCGGTCGCTCCGCCGGTGGTTCCCGCACCGCCTGCAGTACGTCTGGCGGCAGGGACTCGCCAATCTCTACCGCCCTGCCAACCAGACGGTGTCGGTGGTGCTGGCCCTTGGGTTCGGCACCTTCCTCCTCGCCACCCTGCTGCTGGTGCAGTTCAACCTCCTCCGCGCACTCCGGGTGGATGGTGGCTCCCGCCGCCCCAACATGGTGTTGTTCGACATCCAGCCGGACCAATCAGCGGGTGTCGATTCCCTGTTGCGTGCCCGGGGGCTGGAGCCGACACCCGCCGTGCCGATCGTGCCGATGCGGATTCTTTCGGTGAATGGTCGCTCGGTGCAGACCTTCGCCCGCGACACCGGGGAGGCGGAGGGCCGGCCGGCCGGCTGGGCGCTCCGGCGGGAGTATCGCTCGACCTATCGCGACTCCGTCGTGGCGAGCGAGCGGCTCCTCGCAGGGAAGTGGTGGGGACCGGGGCCGGATTCGGCCGGCGGGCCGGTGTCCATCTCGATCGAAGTGGGGCTGGCGGAAGAGCTCAACGTGACCATCGGCGACTCGATCACCTGGGACGTGCAGGGCGTGCCGATCCCCACGCGCATCACCAGCATGCGTGAGGTGGACTGGGCCAGGTTCGAAACCAACTTCTTCGTGGTGTTCCGGCCGGGCATCCTGGAGCAGGCGCCGCACACCCTGGTGACGCTGGTGCGGGTCGACAGCGCCGCCACCCGCGGGGCCGTGCAGCGGGCCGTCGTGGAGCAGTATGCGAACATCTCGGCAATCGACCTGTCCACGGTGCAGCGCGCACTGGACGACATCCTGGGCAAGGTCGGGGCCGCCATCCGCTTCATGGCGCTCTTCACCCTGGTCGCGGGCCTCATCGTGCTGCTGGGATCGCTGGCGACCAGCCGGATGCAGCGCCTTCGCGAGACAGTCCTGCTCAAGACGCTGGGAGCCAGCCGGGCGCAGGTGACTCGCGTCGCGGTGGCCGAGTATCTCGCGCTGGGCGTCCTCGCCGCGCTCGCGGGGCTGCTGCTCTCGCTGGGCGGCGGGTGGGCCTTGGCGCACTGGCTCTTCGAGACACGATTCGCCGTCCCGCCCGCCCCGCTGCTCGTGCTCGCCGCCGGGGTCGTGGCGCTCACGGCGGGCATCGGCATCTGGAGCTCGGCGGAGCTGTTCCGCCGCACGCCCCTGGATGCCCTCCGCACCGAGTAGCACGGTTCTTACCTCCCCCACTGGGCGGGAGTATCTTACCGAATCCTCAACCGGCAGGACTCCCCGGATGCTCCCAATCGAACTTCGCGGCAAGCGTGCCTTCGTGGCCGGCGTCTCGGACGACGGTGGCTTCGGCTTCGCGATCGCCAAGGCGCTGGCGGAGGCCGGCGCCACCGTCTGCCTCGGCTCCTGGCCCCCCGCCCTCGGCATTTTCCAGAAGCTGCTCGAGCGCGGCAAGATGGACGCCTCGATGACGCTGTCGGACGGCCGGCGGCTGGAGTTCGAGCGGATCTACCCGCTGGACGCCGCCTTCGATACCATGGCCGACGTGCCGGCCGACATCCGCGAGAACAAGCGGTACAAGGAACAGGGCGACTTCACCATCCAGGGCGTGGTGGAGCGGATCCGGCAGGACTTCGGCGAGCGGCCGCTCGATATCGTGGTGCATTCGCTGGCCAACGGCCCCGAGGTCAAGAATGCCCTGCTCGATACCTCGCGCGCCGGATACCTCTCCGCCGTGAGCGTGAGCGCCTACAGCAACGTGTCGTTCGTGCGGAACCTCGGGCCCCTCATGCGCGAGGGTGGCTCCTTCCTTTCGCTGACCTACATGGCCGGCGAGCGGGTCATTCCGGGGTACGGCGGCGGCATGTCCACCGCCAAGGCGGCCCTCGAGGCCGACACCCGGACGCTGGCCTACGAAGCGGGTCGCCGCTTCGGCGTGCGGATCAACACGATCTCGGCGGGGCCCTACGCCTCGCGCGCCGCCTCGGCCATCGGGTTCATCGACATGATGATCGAGTATTCGTCGAAGAACGCGCCGCTCACCCGGAAGCTGGAAGCGGAAGACGTGGGGCGCACGGCCGCGTTCCTGGCCAGCCCGCTGGCGGCGGCGATTACCGGAAGCGTGGTGTACGTCGACAACGGGTATCACGCCATGGGCATGGCGGTCTCGCCCGAGGCGCTCGCCACGCCGCAGGGCTAGCGCACCATGTTCATCGGCCACTACGGGATGGCGTTCGCCCTCAAGCGGGCGGAGCCCAAGCTTTCGCTCGGCACCCTCTTTCTTGCGACGCAGCTGGTGGACCTCGCCTGGGGCGCCACCATCCTGCTCGGGTGGGAACGGGTCAGCATCGAGCCCGGCTGGACCGCCGCCTCCCCGCTCCGGTTTATCTCCTACCCGATTACGCACAGCCTGCTGGCGGCCGGCCTCTGGGGCGCTGCCGCGGCCATTGCCTGGTACACCTGGCCCACCCGGGACACCAGCCGGCACGCGCGCGCCGCACTGATCGTGGCGCTGGCGGTGGCGTCGCACTGGTTTCTCGACCTCGTGGTCCACGTGCCCGACCTGCCCCTGGCGGGCGACGACACGAGGAAGTTCGGCTTCGGCCTCTGGAACAGCATTCCCCTGACCTTCACTGTCGAACTCACCCTGCTGGGGCTCGGGCTGGCGCTGTACCTCCGTGGGGGCAGCCGCAACCACCCGGTTCGCACCGCCTGGGCGGTGGGCTTCACGGCGGTCCTCGCGGCGATGTACGTCGCCACGACCCTCGGGCCGCCACCACCCAGCGTTCGTGCCACCGGCATCGGCGCCATGGCGGTGATCGCGACGCTGGCGCTCCTCGGCGCGTGGATCGACCGTGGGCGCTCGGGCCAGGCGGCGCGCTAGGATGGCCTCCCCCGAGCGGCGGTTCCTGACCCTCGGCGCCCTGTCCGGCTTCGTCGGCGTGGCGGCGGGGGCGTTCGGGGCGCACGCGCTGCGCGCGCGGCTCGACCCGCGAATGCTGGAAGTCTTCGAGACCGCGGCCCGCTATCAGATGTATCACGCGCTCGCCCTGGTGGCCGCGGCATGGGCCTCCGCCAGGTGGCCCGGCCCATTCGCGACCGCCGCCGGGTGGTGCTTCGTGGCCGGCACGGTGCTCTTCTCGGGAAGCCTCTACGCCATGGCACTGACCGGTCATCGCGCCCTGGGCGCGGTGACGCCGATTGGCGGCGTGGCATTCCTGCTGGGCTGGCTCGCGCTCGCCCTCGCCGCGCGACGCGGTCCATGACCCCAGCGGCGCGTTCCTATCGCGCCCTCCTCGAAACCCTGGACGCCTGGACCGACCAGGCCCGGGCCCGCCACCCGGATGTCCTGCCCTGCCGCCGCGGCTGCACCGCCTGCTGCCACGGCCCGTTCGATATTTCCGTCGCCGACGTGCAGTTGCTCCGCGAATCCGTGGCTTCGCTGCCCGCGGAGCGGCGGGACAGGCTCCTCGCGCGCGCCGCGGCCGCCGCCGCACGGCAACTGGACCTGGTCCCGGGCTGGGCCGCGCCGCATGACGTGCGCGCGCTCGGCGAGGCGCCGTTCGACGCCCTCTGCGAGGCGCTCTCGGACGATCCCTGCCCCTGCCTGGAGGACGGCGCCTGCGCCGTGTACGAGGGCCGGCCGACCGTCTGCCGGATCATGGGGCTCGGCCTCGAGGCGCCGGACGGCCGCGTGCTGGACAACGGCTGCCCGATCCAGGACGAATTTCCGGAGTACGCCGCGCTGCCCCCCCAGCCCTTCGACCTCGGGGCGTTCGAGCAACGAGAAGAGGCCTGCCTCGTGGAGGCAGGCCTCGCGCTATTTGGAAAGGCGTCGGCGGCGGGGTACGAGACGACGATCGCGCTGGCCCTCGCCCGCTAGAGCGAGCGCTCACCAGGAGAACCGTCAGTAGCCTCGGTCGTGAAAACCCGCCAGCCTCGCAGGCAAGTTCAGCGGCTCCGTCTGCAGCAGACGCCCCATGGGATTCACCCAGATCCTGACAGCGGGGGCCCCGGGGATGCGCGTCGGTCCGAAGGTGAACCTCCAGGCCACGGGATGGCCCGGCAGCTCCGGCGCACCCTCCCAGAGCAAGTCGACCGTCTGCTTGCCCATCGTCGGTGGCGGTGCGCCCAGGAGCGTGCCGACCGTCGAGTAGGCGGCGGCGTAGGACGCCCCGGCGATGAGCGCACCCACGAAGGCGACGATCAGCAGGTACCAGATCAGGCGTGCCACGAAGCCTCCCGAAAGGAAGTCGCTCGGCCGCCGGCCGTTCAGCGGGCTAGCTGCTCAACGATGCGATAGTAGAACTCCACTCCGAACCTAATCTCCTGCAGCGGCACCCGCTCGTCGTTGCCATGCGTCGTGGCGGCGATCGCCTCCGTCGTGCGCCACGATTCGATGCCGTACGAGTCGATCCCGATGGCGCGGTAATCGTAGCTGTCGGTGAACCCGGTGAGCATCTTCGGCAGGATCAGCGTGCCGGGGTCCATCGCCGCCACGGCCGCCGTGAGCGCGTCCATGACCGGCCCGTTCACCGGGGAGCTCCGGGCCGCGCGGAGCCGGGAGAGCGGGGTGATCTCGACGGTCGAGTCCTGCATGACGGCCCGGAGCTGGGCGACGAAGTCCTCCGGCCGCTGGCCCGGCAGGAGCCGCACGTCCAGCTCGGCGGTGGCTTCGGCGGGAATCACGTTCGTGCTGGTGGAGCCCTTGAGCACCGTGATGGTCACGGTGTTCCGGAGGATGGCGTTCTGGTACCGATCAGTGGTGAGCCAGGCGGCGGCCGCGGAATCCTTGAGGGCCGCCGCCGGGTCCGCGAGCCACGCCCGATAGATCGGATTGGTCTCGCGGGTGGAGAGGGCCTGCAGGTAGGCGGCGGCGGGCGGCGTCAGCACCAGCGGTGTTTCCCATTCGGCAATGCGGCCCAGCACGCGCGAGAGCCGGAGAGCAGGATTCCCCGGCGTGGGGCGGCTGCCGTGGCCCGGCTCCCCGCGAACCGTCAGCCGGACCCAGTAGGGCACCTTTTCGGTCGCATCCAGGCCGTAGGACACGGTCCGGCCGTCGGTCCCCATGATGTTCTCGCCGCCTTCGTTGAGCAGGAACTCCGCATTGCCGAGCAGCTCCGCCTTGTGCGTGCTGAACCAGAGCGCGCCGTTCGACCCGAGCTCCTCGTCCGGATTGGCCAGCAGAATGAGGTCCCGAGAGAGCACGATGCCCCGCCGCTTGAGCGCCACCATCATGGCGACCTGCACGATTCCCAACCCCTTCGTATCCTGCGCGCCGCGGCCCCAGAGGGCCCCGTCGGCGATGACCCCGGCGAACGGCGGATAGCGCCACCGCGCGGAGTCGGCCGGCACGACGTCGATGTGGCTCAGTAGCACGAGCGGGCGTCGCGCGCCCGTGCCCGGCAGCCGGGCGTAGAGACTGCCCCGCCCCGGCGACATCTCGAAGATCTCCGAGGGAATGCCCTCGCCCGCCAGGATCGCCTGGAGGAACGTTGCACCCTCGGTTTCGCTGCCCGGGGGGTTCACGGTCCGGACTCGCAGGTAGCCCTGCAGCCATGCGGTGGCCTCGGCGGCCAGTGAGTCGAACGCCGGCGGACGGACCCCCTGGGCCCCGGCCGGGGCCGCGGCGAGCAGAAGGGCGCAGACGAGGCGGAGGATGCGCATGGAGCCTCCCGGATAGACGAAGCGGCCCCGCACAGGCGGGGCCGCCGGGACCGCGGGCGGACGAGGGCTCACGCCGCCGGGTGGAGTGTCCGCAGGTAGGCGAAGAGCAGCAGGAGCGCGCCAATCATCACGGTGGCGATGATGAGCGGGAAGACGAAGAGCCCGCTGAAGATCTTGCTGTCCTGCTTCAGGTGCATGTAGAACATGGCCACGAGCGCAAACTTGGCGGCGGACAGGATGACCAGGATCTCGTTCAGCAGCGGCTCGACCAGGCCGTGCAATGGCGCGGCCGACCGGTGGGCCACCTCGAACGCCAGGACCTCCAGCGCGGTCATCACGAAGAGGATGACCGCCACCTTCAGGTAGAGCGCCGGCTTCGGATGGGCGTGTTCGTGCGTGGCGACTTGGGCGTCCATGCCGATCACCTCATCAGGTAGACGACGGGGAAGATCACGATCCAGACCACGTCCACGAAGTGCCAGTAGAGCGCGGCGATTTCCAGGTTGAGCGACTTCTCCGCCGGGATCTTGCCCCGGATGGCCAGCACCAGGAGCGTGGCGAGCCAGATGACGCCGAGCGTGACGTGCGTGCCGTGGAAGCCGGTCAGGGTGTAGAACGAGGACCCGAAGAGATTGGTGGTGTACCCCAGCCCCTTGTGGTAGAAGTGGGTGAACTCGTACACCTGCATGCCGACGAAGAAGAGCCCGCAGACCACCGTGGCCGACAGCCAGCCGATCAGCCGCTTCCGATTGCCCTGCTGGGCGCCGTTCAGCGCGAGCACCACGAAGAAGGAGCTGAACAGCAGCACGGCGGTGCCGAAGGTGACCAGCGGGATCTCGAAGATCGGCTCGCACGTGGTCATCTGGCCGTGCAGCATGCACTGCGAGGTCTCGTGGGGCAGCGGGCCAACGAGGCTCTTGCCCTTGTAGACCAGGTAGTTCGAGATCAGCGTCGCGAAGAAGAGGCATTCCGACCCGATGAACGTCCAGATGGCCAGCTTCCGGGTGTCGAGCCCGGTGGCCGTCGGGGGATGCATCGCGTGTGCGGTGTCGTGCGCCAAGGGACCGTCCGTCTCAGTCGGGAGTGATCTAGTGGTCCGCGGGCTCGAACGCCCACGAGAAGATGCCCAGCATGGTGATCGCCACGCCGGCCAGGATGACCCACAGCGTGACGTGCATCAGGAAGCCCACCAGCGTCAGCGCCGTGCCGAAGGCCGTCACGATCGGCCAGTACGACGGGCTGGGGAGGTGGATGCCCTGGCCGCTCACGCGGGCCGGCTCCGGCAGGGTGCCCTTGGCGCGGCGCAGTTCCCAGAGCGGGTCGCGGCCGTCCACCGTGGGCTCCACCGCAAAGTTCCACTCCTGCGGCGGCGAGGGAATGGACCACTCGAGGGTGGCGCCGTGCCACGGGTCCGCCGGGGCCACGTCGCCGCTCTTGAGCGACTTCAGGATGTTGACGATGAACACCAGGAACGAGAAGCCGAGGATGAGGGAGCCGGCGGTCTCGATGCCGTTCCAGAAGCCGAAGCCCATGTCGGCGGAGTAGGTGTACACCCGGCGCGGCATGCCGTTCAGGCCGAGGATGTGCATCGGCGCGAAGGTCAGGTTGAATCCGAGGAACATGAGCCAGAAGTGGACCTTGCCCAGGCCTTCGCTCAGCATCCGGCCCGTCATCTTCGGGAACCAGTAGTAGGCGCCGGCGGTGAGCGCGAAGATGGACCCGCCGAAGAGCACGTAGTGGAAGTGCGCCACGATGAAGTAGGTGTCGGTCTGCTGCAGGTCGGCCGGCGGCGAGGCGTGCATGACGCCCGAAAGCCCGCCGATGATGAACATCGCCACGAACCCGAGGGCGAAGTACATCGGCGTCT
>DAOMFQ010000054.1:0-12696 GCA_035429905.1 Gemmatimonadales bacterium | reverse complement strand
GCGTACACCCCGATGCTCTACACCCTCCGCGATCACATCGCCCTGGTGCGGCGGCGGATCGGGGAAACGCCCTAGCTCTTCTTCGGGGCCACGGGCACGACGGACAGCCGGACGATGGTCCACACTCCCATCTTGCGCCGCAGCACGACGAGATAGCGACTCGTGAGTTCTCCCCCCGAGGCGGGATGCTGCTTGGCGGTGCCCACGTCGATGCCGGTGGCGCCGAACGAGATCACGTTCTCCGAGGTGATGACCAGGTGCGGAAAGGTCGGCGCCAGCTTCGTGAACGCGGCGAGGATGGCCGCCTGGCCCGAATAGGTCGTGCCGTCGGCCTCGGTGATGATGGCGTCGGGGGCATACAAGCCGGCCAGCGACTTGGCATCCTTCTTGTTGTAATACTCGGCGTACTCCGCCCGGAAGGTGTTCAGCTCGCTCTGGACAGTCGGCAGCGGGACCGCGTCGTCGGGGATCTGGGCGCTGGCACTCGAGGGCACGCCGAATGCGAGCATCGAGAGAAGCGCGGCAGCGGCACTGGGTCGGAACGTCATGGGGATCTCCGGGGATTTGGGAGGCGGAGATGGTAGCACAAAGGCCGGGGATGCGTCAGGGGGCCCCCCGGCGGCAGGTGTCCGGATACTCTGTAAGCCGGAGGCTCAAACCCCGCCCAGGCCTCTCGGCCCAAGCGGGGGAGCGAATCGCCACCGACGAGCTGACGCGTATCAGGAGCGTAGCATGGCGGAAGCTCTCGCAGGTACATGGCGACTCAATCGAGCCTTGATTCCCGCGCGGTCCGCTCCGCAAACGCAATGACCCGCTCCACCAGCATGGAAACGGTCATTGGGCCGATGCCACCAGGCACCGGGGCAATCGCGGCCAGATGCCGAATCCCGCCACTCGTGTCCACGTCGCCCCGACCACCGGCGTTGAAATAGCCCACATCGACAAGCACCGCGCCGGGGCAGAGTGCCGTGGAGGAAATCACTCCGGGCACCGACGCGGCCGCCACGACCAGGTCCGCCTCCTGCAACGCCCGGAGCATGTCGGGCGACCGTGACGACACGACGGGCAGCATCCGCGCACCCCGTCGCGCGAGCGCCTCTCGGAACATCTGCGTGAAGGGGGTGTCGTCGCCCACTACGACGCCCGGTCGTCCCCGGATATCCACCGCATAGCCGTCCAGCAGCGCCAAGCCAGCGGCCACGGTCAGCGGTGGAGGGGCGTCGGGATCGGCAAAGAACCGCGCGACCCCGCCGGCGGTCATGACGTCCACATCGGCGCTCGCGGGCACCAGAGCGGTGAGTGCGTCGCCGTCCACCCGGCCCGGAAAGGGAAATTCCAGGAATACGGCATCGTGCCGATCCTCGGCCAGGCAGGCGCCCAGCTTCCCGACTGCCAACGACGTCGAAGCGCCGGGCGGCAGGATGAGCGGTAGGACGTCCACCCCCGCCGCCGCGCATGCGCGCATCTTGCGGGCAACAAAGGGCGCCGAACCTGTGCCATCCGCAAAGGCCACCAGTACCAATCTCGGACGACGATCCAGCGAGGCGGCCACGCCCTTGCCGCGGGCGGCCAGATCAGGGGCCCGCGCCGCGGCAAGCGCGAAGCCATCGAGCACGAGAGGTCGGGAGTGTCCTTGCGCGCCCCTCCCTTCCTTCTTCCCCCGCTCACTCACCGGGCGGGGTACTCCTCACCCCGCAGAATCCTGACCGTCGTGATCACCTGTCCGGCATGTCGCTGCGCGTGCTGCCCGGCGTGCGCCAGCAATCCGAGAACGTCACTCGGCCGTTGCGCCTTGCCCACGCTGCGGAACTGAAGCAGCGATGCCTCCGGGGTCTGGCGCAGCACGTCCAGCGCCACCTCCACCGCCTCGCCGATCCCCGCCAACAATTCTGCCGCCGGTGCCGGGGGAGTGCCCGGCACCCCCTCCAGCTCGATCGCCGCGCGCTGCGCGACGGTCAGGGGCACGCCGCGTGCGTAGGTCACCAGCCGGTCGGTGCTCCCGGCCATGTGTCGCAGATGAAACCCCACGGCGGCGGCGCCACCCGGCCGCGCCCAGAGTTCCTCCACGGTCAGGTCGGCCGCGGCGCGCTCCACGTCCCGGTGTGCCTGGATGAGGGCGTGCGCCACCGGCATGAGCAGCGGAGGAACCCCTGCCACCGGTCCGTCTAGCCAAGCCTCGACTCGGCTCACTTGAACTTCGGCGGATCGGCGGACGCTTCCGCCCAGGCAACGGTCAGGAGGAAGGTGGCTCCCGATGCCGACGCGACGGCATGCCGTATGCCCGCGCCGAGTGCCAGCAACTGTCCAGGACCGATGTCGTGCACCGCTCCCAGCGCGGTGAACTGGATCCGTCCCTGGAGGGGCTGCACCGTGATTGGCCCATCGGCATGATGCTCGGGGACCTCCCCGCCGGGTGCGATGCTCACCAGCGTGGCCCGCAGCGTCCCGTTCTTGACCACGGACCGCGCTGACCGGTTGCTCGGGGGCACCACCGTCGGGATCTCCTGCAGGTCGACGACCAGGACATCGCCCGAGAGTTGCCGTTCGATCGACGACATCAGACCCCCACCGTCAGGGTCCGCTTCCGCACATGCACCCGCCAGGTCTCCGGTCCGTTCTCGAGGTACTCGAAGGCGAATGCGTCATCCCCCCGCGTCGCCTTGAGCGCGTAGTACATGCACTTCGGATCGTGATCCACCGTGAGATCCAGCGTCGCGCCTTGGAGGAGGCCTTCGTAGGCCGCCATGATGCGCTCGAACCGAT
The DNA here is from genome assembly GCA_035429905.1 of Gemmatimonadales bacterium. GTDB lineage: Bacteria > Gemmatimonadota > Gemmatimonadetes > Gemmatimonadales > GWC2-71-9 > SPDF01. The sequence goes on along the minus strand of DAOMFQ010000054.1, from coordinate 9,933 downwards.
CCTTCGGTTCGACCGGGCGAATGTCCAGCTGTACCGTGTCCGTCATTTCCGCACTCCAGTCTGGTGTCGTGGATCCAGCGACACGAGGGCCGATCGCTCTCCGCCGGAGCTGCCGCAGCCCGTCCCTCCGCGGCGCCCCAGCCAGTGCTGCCACGCGACTCCGTAGCGGGGCGTACTGGGGGCCAGGACCACCGTCCCCGGATACGAAGTCAGGGCGAGATGGCGCATCAGGTCGCCGATGCCCGCCCCATCCTGCAACGCGGTCTCGGGTCCTCCACCAATCAGGCGAATATGGCCGAGACTGTCGCCGAACCGTTCCAGGAGCGGCGCCGCCCTGACACCCACCGGACCGACGTGGGGATCCGCTTCCCAGGCAAGTGCCAAGCCTGCATCGTGACAGACGATGCCGTCCCATACCGCCGAGTCTCCCTGCAGGACGATCGCCACCTGGCCCCCGGCGTCCCGAATTCGCTTGGCGCGCACCACGCGAGTGGCGAGCGGGACCCCGCCGGCCAGCAGCACTGGGGCGCCCAGCGCCTCGGACAGTCGGGCCAAACTCTCCTCGTCCTCCAACTGGTGGGTGCGATACCCCGTCAGGGTGAGCCCGGCCGCGCGCACCGCGTCGGCAGCGGCCGCTGCCCCGGCAGGCACGCTCGAGCCCGCGGCGAGGCCATGCGCGTCGCCCTCGCGGAATTCAAGTGCGGCCAGCCCCCGACGCCGTGCAAAACGAATCAGGTCATCCACCGAGGCGTCGGGCGCTGCCTCCGAACTGAGTCCCAGCCGCATCATCCCTCCGAGCGTGAAATCTGCACCCGCCAGACCGTCGGTCCTTCCTCGAGGTATTCCCACCCGAACTGGCCGGCGTGCTCGTACTCGAACTGGTAGCGCAGCGGCTTCGGATCATGATCGTTGACCAGGACGAACGATTCCCCCGGCGCGAGCGCGGAAAAGGTCGTGAAGATCGTGGGGTGCTTTTCCCGTGGGGGAATGACCCGGACATCGAGCGTGCGCGTCGCAGTCATCTCGGGACCTCGCGATTGATGGGAGTGGGCCGGCGTGTCCGCCGGACGGTGGCGGATGAACACCCGGACCAGGTCGGGGGCCTGTTGCCGAACCTCGTAGGAGAATCCACGCTCCTCGAGGAGGGGAAGCAGGAATTGGGGAACCCGGACGTTGACCTGCAGCAGCGTCCCGCCGGGCGGCAGCGTCTCCAGCGCCTCCAGGGTCAGGACCATCGGCTCCGGCGGCTCCATTTCGCGCACGTCGAGCACGATGAGGCCGGGCTCCATTGCGTCGTCCGGTGGCGTGGCGGCGAGCGCGGCGGCAGTCGGAACGGCGGCGGCTTGCGCCGGCGGGTAGAACCACACCCGCCAGTCCTCCTCGCCGAGCTGTTCGGTGTAGTGCGTGAAACCCTGCTTTCCCATCACCGCGTAGAGCGGCACCGGCTCGAAAATGGCGCGTACGGCCAGGGCGCCGCCTTCGGGCACACGTTGCCGCGCGGCCATGATCAGGCTGAAGGGTTCCCGCCCATTGCGAAGGTCTTCGCGCACATCGAGCTCGACGAGTTGGTCCGGGGCGATCACCTCGAGCGCTTCCGGCCGCGGGGCCGTCGGCGCCGTCGTTCTCGCCGTGGTCGTCGCCTTCATCGCGTCCATCCGCCTGCGGTTCATGTCGCCTCCTGGTTGATCATCCCCGCATGCCAGCTCGGATCCCAGACCAGGTGCGGCTCGACGCGCGCCACCTGCGGGACCAGCGAGACAGCCTCGAGGATGTTCGCGGTGATGAGTGCTTCCATCGGGCAGCCACGGGTCGTGAGGGTGTAGGTGACCCGCACGACCGGCCCGTCGATGGCGACATCGTACACCAGTCCCAGCGTCACGATGTCGAGCCCGATCTCGGGATCGATGACCGTGCGCAGCGCGTCCCACACCACATCCTGGTCAGGCGCGTCGGGAGGCTGCGTTGGATTCATGGTGTCCTCCGTGCCAGTGCGAGCATCTGGAGTGCCTCGACCGCCACCCCGGCGGCCAGGCTCAGGGCGCCCCCCCGCACGATGACCACCTGCGCGGCAACCACCCCTGCCAGGACCAGGAGGACACCGAACAGGAGCAGGGCGCCGGCGGTGCCGGCCACCCGCGCCGAGTAGAGATCGCTGACCCGCGAGACCTTGCGCTTGCCGGCCAGTGGTCCGAAGCGATGATACCAGACCAGGAAGGGGACGATCTTGTAATAGAGCGCGGCGACGAACAGGCTGAGGCCCAGCACCAGCGCCAGGACATAGGCGGTCCGCGCACGGGGGGCGTCATCGACGAAGAGCGCAACCCCGGCAAGGACCAGCCCCAGCGCCAGCACACCGAGGGCGAGCGCGGCGGATCGCATCCCCGGATCGAGCGCGGGCCGGTGCCGGTGGCGGTAGAACGCCTTCGCCTGGAGGAGGAGGGCGACGAGACCGCCGCCGAAGCAGAGCGCCGGCAGCCAGCGGCTCACCAGCGGTGGCCCATGATGGCCTACGGTGAGGGTCGCCGCCCCCGCCGCCAGCAACCCAACCGCCGCCTTGGCGAAGCGTTCGCCGGCGCCGTGGCTGAGCAGAAACATCGGGAGCAGTCGGTGGGCCACACCCACGATGACGAGCAGGACCCAGCCGAACAGGGCTAGGTGGAGATGGGTGCCGAGTGCGATCGGGCGGGCGGCACCGAGGTACCCCCAGTGGAGATTCCCCGCGAGCGCCAGCCCCAGCACGAGGGTGACCACGAGGAAGAGGTCCGCGCCGGCGAGCGCCCACCAGGTGAGGTCCCGCGCGGAGGCCCGCCACAGCGTGGCACCAAGATTGACCGCGAACATCAGAATGCCCGTTCCGAACAGCGCGGCACCGATCAGCATCAGCGGCGTGCGATGGAGCAGCAGGCCCGTCACGAACGCGGCCACTCCCGGCGCGTACAGGGCGAAGGACAGGTGCGCGGCGGGAATGGACCGGATCGGTTCGCCGAGCGCCACCGGCAGGAACTGGTAGAGGGCGCCCATGATGGAGGTGGTGATCCACCCCAGGGTGAAGAGATGCGTGACACCGACCACCGCCGCCTGGGGATAGGCGCCGGCCGCCAGGTCCGGCGCGATCCAGCTCAATCCGATCGCGCCGAGCACCAGGAAGACGATGGCCGCCGTGAAGTGCTCGCCGGGAAGCCGGAATGGCGGGGCCTTGGTCGCGGCCAGTCCCCCGGCAGGGCCGCGCGTCACGGAAGGCTCGCCTGGGCCGCGGTCGCGAAGCGCGGCATGCCGAGGGCCACACGCACCTCGCGCGCCAAGTGCCGGAAGCAGGCCGCGGTGGGGCCACCGGCCCGGGCCCGCATGGCAGGGACCCCGGCATCGCCATCGATCCCGGTGCTCTCCTCAAACGGAACTCGGCCCAGCAGCGGCGTCGCCATCTTCGCGCTGAGCGCCGCCCCACCGCCCTGGCCAAAGGGATGCGAGGTGCGGCCGCAGTCACAGACCGCCTCGCTCATGTTCTCGACCACGCCGAGCACCGGTACTCCGAGTTTACGGAACATCTCGACGGCCTTGCCGGCTTCCAGCACCGCCAATCGCTGCGGCGTCGTCACCACCACGGCCCCATCCACCTCGATGGCTTCCGCCAGGGAAAGCGGCACGTCGCCTGTGCCGGGCGGAAGGTCGACGACGAGGATGTCCAGCGCTGGCCAGACCACGCCTCGGGCAAATTGCTTGACCGCTTTGCCGACCAGCGGGCCGCGCCAGACGGCGGGGGACTTGGCGCCCAGGAAGAAGCCGAACGAGACCACCGGCATCCCGAGCGCCTGCAGCGGCTGGATCTGGTGCAACGCCGTCATTCGGACGTGGCGTGCGCCATCTTCGATGCCCATGAGCACCGGGACCGAGGGACCGTAGATGTCGGCGTCGAGCACGCCGACACGCAACCCCTGTTCCTGTAGCGCCAGCGCCAGGTTGACGGCGACCGTGCTCTTGCCGACGCCACCCTTCCCCGCGCCGACCGCAATGACGTGCCCGACACCGGGCAGGCGCACGCGGTCGCTCGCCGGATGCGCCTGGGAGGTCGATGGCGGCTCCGGCGCGAGAATCTGGATCTCCGCGCGGACGGCGCCCGCCATGGCCAGGCGTGCGCCGATCGCCTCCCGCAACAGGTCCGGCAGGTCTGCACGCGGCGACGACACCCGCAATGACACGTGGACCCGGTCGTTGCGCACCGAGACGGATCGCACCAGCCCCAGCGCGACGATATCCCGCGCCAGCCCCGGATACGGGACCTCCGCCAGCGCTGCGCGCACCGCCGTTTCCGTCAGCACTACGCCCCCACGCGATAGGCGCAGGAGTTGTCACCCGAGGGGATGTAGCTGACCCGCGACATCTCTTCGCCCAGCAAGGCCTTGATGAGCCCGATCTCGGCGGCGCACGGGATGCGAGTGGCCTGCACGAGTTCGCGGATTGGACAGTGACAGAGCCGCAGGCGCGGGACGCCGTCGTCATCCTCGACTACCGCCATGAATCCGAGCTCCGAGAAGATTCGCGCAACCTCGGCCACACGCGCCCGGCCTCGGAGATCCCGAACCCGGGCCAGCGCGTCCGCCCGGCGCCCACCGATCCTCCGCTCGAAGAACTCCCGGAGCACCTCGGCCTTCCCCGACTTGACCAGATGGGCCGCCAGGTCCCGAAGCGTCTCCCCCTCTCGCCGAGGGAACAGCGCCTCGGCGGCCGGTGTCAACCCGTACCGCACTTCCGGGCGACCCGGCCCCCTGCGCTGGGTGCCCTCGCGCCGCACCAGCCCGGCCCCGACGAGCGACTTCAGGTGCCCGCGAACCGTCTCGATATTGAGTCCCACCTCGGCAGCCAGGTCCGGGATGGTCCCCTGCCCGCCCCGCTTCAACAGGGCGAGGATCGCCTGCTGGCTTTCGCCCAGGCCGCGCGCGATCATCGGCGGGCCACCCCCCGATCGGCCATCATCTCGTCCAGCAATTCCTTGAGGACAACGGCCTGATTGTGCGCGATGTCATGCGCGGAGTACAGGAGCGTCACGTCTCCCGCCGCCGCCGCGACCAGCAGCGGTGTGAGGGCCACCGGGTTGCCCACCAGCTCCGCGCGATACCGCCGTCGAAACTCCGTCCACTTGTCGGGGTCGTGCTTGAACCACTGGCGCAGTTCGGTGCTGGGCGCCACGTCCTTGAGCCAGGCGTCCAGCTTGAGCGCCGACTTGCGCACACCCCGCGGCCACAGTCGGTCGACGAGCACGACGCGAGAACCGTCCCGCACGGCGGGTTCGTAGGCGCGTCGAAGGTGGATCATTGGCGTGCCTCCAGGCTGGACCTGCCGGACCCGACGTACGGGCCCGAGGAAAACCCCATGCGGTGAGCATAGGCCCGGGTATCATTATTGTCAAGGTGAGTGCCTTGATAATTCACGGACCAATACGACCGGGGCCTCTCCCCCGCGCACGCGGGGCCCAAGGGCGGGGGCGGGGAGCCGGGCGATTCATTTCGCCATCAACGATTCGATTTGCGCGCGCAGCACCGGCACGACCTGCTGATCGAACCAGGGGTGCTTCACGAACCACGGCTGGTTGCGCGGCGAGGGATGGGGCAGCGGAAAAACCGCCGGCGCATAGTCTTGCCAGGCCCGCACCGTGGCGGTCAGCGACGGCTTGCGGCGATGGGCCAGAAAGTGGCGCTGGGCGTATTGCCCGACAAGGAGCGTCAGCTCGATCTGCGGCAGTCGCGCCAGCAGATGAGGCAGCCAGAGCTCCGCGCATTCTGGCCGCGGGGGAAGGTCGCCTCCCTTGCCTCGTCCGGTATAGCAGTACCCCATCGGGATGATGGCAATGCGCGATTCGTCATAGAACAGGGCCGGCTCGACCCCCATCCACCCGCGCAGCCGCTCCCCGCTCGCATCGTCCCAGGGAATCCCGGTGGTGTGGACCCGGAGGCCGGGCGCCTGTCCAACCACCAGGATGCGGGCACTCGCCCCGGCGCGGAGCACCGGGCGTGGCCCCAGCGGCAGGACCGCCTCGCACACGCGGCAGGCGCGCACCGCCGCCAGCACCGCCTCGAGCGAGGCGTCGGCCGAGATATCGGCCGCCGCCAAGATCGCCTCCATAGTCTGCCGCTCCATTCCTCAGCGCGAGGCTTGTCGCTCAAACGCGACTTCCTCGCGCAGGCTCACCAGGTCCCGGCTTACGGTGGCGACCGCGAGGGGCTTTCCCCCACGACTGTACGTGACGGTACAGTCACGGTGCTCGTCGTCGAGCCGTCCGTCGAACTGGGCCCGGTCCCACGGCGCCGCATGCCCCACGTACGCCAGGGCAAAGTCGTACTGCTCGGTCCAGAAAAACGGTACGGCAGTAAACGGTTCCCGGCGACCCATCATGTTGCGCGCCGCCGTCTGCCCCTGCCGCTCCGCCACCACCCAGTGCTCGATGCGAATCGGCTCGCCGGTGAGCCGGTCCGGCCAGCGCGCGATGTCACCGGCGGCGAAGACACCCGGGCTGCTCGTCTCGAGGTATTTGTTGACGGTGACACCGCCGTGGACGGCCAGCCCTGCCGCTTCCGCCAGGGCGATGGCGGGCCGGACGCCGATGCCCACTACCACCACGTCAGCCGGCAGCACCGCGCCGCTGCTGAGGGTGACCCCCTGTTCGCCGATGGAGCTCACGGTCGTCTCGAGATGGAAGGTCACCCCATGCTGTTCGTGGAGCCGGCGGACGAACATCCCCACCTCCGCCCCCAGGACCCGCTCCATCGGCAGGGTATCCGGCGCCACGACGTCCACCGCCAGACCTCGCGTCCGCAGGGACGCCGCCACCTCGAGCCCGATGAAGCTCGCCCCGATCACGACCGCGCGCCGCGCCCTCAGCGCGCTGGCGATCAGCCGTTGACTGTCGGCGAAGGTGCGGAGGTAGTGCACATGGGGCAGATCGGTCCCGGGCACGTCCAGCCGCACCGGCTCCGCGCCGGTCGCGAGCAAGAGCGCCCCGTAGGAATGACGGGTGCCGTCTTCACGTACAACCTGGCGCGCCGAGGTGTCGATCGCAGCGACCCTGGCCCCCAGGATCAGGTCGATCCGCTGCTCGGCGTAGAATTCCGGTGTCCGGAGGAGCACATACTCGATCGGTGCCGTCCCGGCCAGGAAGCCCTTCGACAGATTCGGGCGATCGCACGGCGCCGCGGCGTCGGCGCTCAAGAGGGTAATGGGTCCACCGTACCCTTCGCGCCGCAGCATTTCCGCAGCGGCGTTCCCCGCCGCCCCCCCACCGATGATGACGACCGACTCCGGCATGTCGCGCCCCGCCTCGGGCACCGGGGCCGCCGTGGAGTTCACCTGATCCCTGACGTACACCATCCCGCCCCGTTGCTCCACCTGCCAGCAGGGGACCGGGTCCAGCGCCGGCGCGCGGAGCGCCTCGCCGGTGCGCACGCTGAAACAGGCGTGATGCCATGGGCAGCGGATGGTGTCTCCCACCACGAGCCCCTCGGCCAGCGGCCCCCCCCAGTGAGTGCAGGTGGCGCCGATGGCAAAGACTTCCTGTCCCCGTCGACTCAGCAGTACCGCCGCGTCGCCCACGTGGCCGAGCACCATCCCGCCGTCGGGAAGGGTGGTGAACGGGATACCGGCGGCGAGGTCCGGTCCGGCAGGTGCTGCTGCGTGCTCACTCATGCAATCTCCCTGTTGTATTCCAACGCCATCGTGTTCGATGGTCGCATGATCTCCCGTCGGCCGGCGTGCGTCAATGGCCTGTTCGTACCCTCCCCTGCAACAATCTCCCTCAGAATTTCATGGTCCGCTTGAGGGTAGCTTCACACTATTCTCATAGTCGACTAACTGGCGGCGCCCACCTTTCACCGCAGGATCAGAAGCACGCTATCACCTTCCTCGAGTCCGAAGGACGGTCGGGTATGACACGCGCAACTGCCACACGTGCTGCGACACCGCTCCAGATTCCGAACGCCCTCCAGATCGAGCATCAGGCCATCCACGAAGAGCTGGTGCGCGCCACCAAGGCGCCCGGTGAGGTCGGCGTGGCGGCCCGCGAGCTCGCCGCCGTGCTCCATGCCCATTTCGTGCGGGAAGAAGAGATTGCCCTGCCCCCGCTCGGCCTGCTCGCCGCACTCGCGCGGGGTGAGTTCACGCCAGAGATGCGGGCGGTGCTGCCGATGACGGATGCGCTGCGGGCCGAGCTCCCGCGGATGCTCCAGGAGCACGAGGCGGTGCACGCCGCCACCCGGCGCCTGGGCGAGGTCGCGCGGGAGGCCGGCGACACCGCCGCACAGAAACTCGCCGTGGCGCTCACCCTGCACGCCCAAAGCGAGGAGGAAGTCTTCTACCCCGCGGCGCTGCTGGTAGGCGAGGTCGTCCGGGCGAGGACGGGCGGACCCACATCATGAACAGCCCCGAGCGCCTTGCGACCCCTGCCGCCTTAGCCCACTTGCGCCCCGCGCTCCCCGGACTCACGCTGGCCGTGCTGACCTTGCTGTTCGGCTTCGGCCTTGGCGGCCTCTTCGGCCTCAACGAGGATGCCATCAAGTCGCGCCTGACCGCCTCCGCCGCCGCCGTGCAGGGGTCGGTCTACCAGGGCGACGACGCCGCGGCCCAGGCCGTGGTGGCCAAGTCGTGGACCTACATGCAGCGCTCCCACCTGCATGCCGGCGGGCTGGGCACCGCGGCGGTGGCACTCACTCTCCTCATCGTCCTCCTCGGCGCCTCCCCCGCCATCACGCGGGCAATCAGCCTCGGCCTTGGCGCCGGCGCGCTGGGCTACTCGGTCTTCTGGATGTGGGCCGGGTTTCGCGCCCCCGCGCTCGGGAGCACCGGCGCGGCGAAGGAATCGTTGGAGTGGTTGGCGGTGCCGTCGGCCGGGCTGCTCCTGGTGGCCACGGCCGCGGTCACGGCGCTCTGCGTCCTCGCCTTCCGGCGACTCCAGCCACCCCACGGTGTGGGGGGATGATGCGCACGGGCGGCGCAAGTCGACCGTACTTGCCGTGCGGAGCGGTCAGTCGCGGGACGTCCAGCGGCGCCTGGGGACGTTCCTGCTGGTCCTGGGTGACGGGTTGCTGACCTGGCTCGGTGCCACCCCTTCTAGCGTCCGCTACGGTCGGCCCTGTGCGGCCCCGGATGCAAAAAGTCCCGCCCTCGGAAGCGAAGGCGGGACTTTCATTTATCACAGTGGGCCTGGGAGGAGTTGAACCTCCGACCTCACGCTTATCAGGCACCAATGAACGGCCACGAAGTCCGGCTAAATGTCGGACTTTCCTAGGGAAACCCCGCCTGTCTGCCGGGACGTGGCCCTTCCGAAACGGCTGAAAAGCGTACCGAATGGACACCCAATGGACACCCGGAACGCCCCTGCTGAGGATCGGTGGGGGCGTTCTGATGCACGGTTGGAGGCCGTAGTAATGCAGTTCGCGAGCAATGTTAGAACTTCTTCATCTATCCCTCAGGCGAGGGTTACGCTCCTGACACAGTATTGGAGGCGCAACCTGCCCGTCCATTGCGCCAACGCAGCTCCGACTAGAGGCACCCAGAATGCTCGGCACCAGGACGTTTACCGCGCTTCTCGCGGCCGTCGCAGTCTCACTCACTGCGGCCTGCAGCGACAGCACAGGAACCACCACAACGACGACCCTTACGAATGTCTCGCCAGCTGGGAATGCCACTGGCGTCGCCGTGACGGCACCGGTCGTGCTCACGTTCAGCGACTCGATGGGCCAGGGAATGGAAGCGTACATGGACGTCCACCAGGGCACGACCGCCACTGGGACAATGCCAATGACCTGCACCTGGTCCGCGGATCGCACGACCCTGACCTGTACCCACGCCTCACCGTTTGCACCCGGGACGATGTATACCGTCCACGTCGGAGCCGGGATGAAGGATGCCGACGGCATGCCGGTCGGGATGGGCGACATGATGGCCCAG
>DAOMFQ010000053.1:0-12722 GCA_035429905.1 Gemmatimonadales bacterium | reverse complement strand
TACCTGATGTTCTTCACCGACCGGGGCCAGGTGTACTGGCTCAAGGTCCACGAGATCCCGCAGGGTGGCCGGGCCGCCCGGGGCAAGCCGGTGGTCAACTGCATCGCCATCGGGAGCAACGAGCAGGTGGCGTCGACCGTGGCGGTGCGGGAGTTCACGGACGACCGCTGGCTGATGTTCGCCACCCGGCAGGGCACGGTGAAGAAGACCGTCCTCTCCGCGTACGGCAACGTGCGCTCGACCGGCATCAACGCCATCAACATCGACGAGGGCGACGCGCTCATCGACGTGCAGCTCTGCGACGCCAACAGCGACATCGTGCTGGCCACGCAGGACGGCATGAGCATCCGGTTCCACCAGGGCGACGTCCGCGAGATGGGCCGCGCCACCGCCGGCGTGAAGGGCATCGAGCTCGACGCCGAGGACGCGGTCATCGGCATGGTGATCGTGCGCCGGGACGCCACGCTGCTGGTCGTGAGCGAAAAGGGCTACGGCAAGCGCTCGGAACTCACCGAGTACCGGGTGCAGAAGCGCGGCGGCAAGGGCATCATCACGCTCAAGAAGACCGAGAAGACGGGGCGCATGGTGGCGCTGAAGGAGGTCATCCCGGACGACGAGTTGATGATGATCACCCGGCACGGCATCGTCATCCGGGTGCCGGTCGAGGGCATCAGCGTCATCGGCCGCAACACCCAGGGCGTCCGGGTCATGAACCTCGAGCCCGGGGACAGCCTGGTGGACGTGGCGCGGGTGGTGAAGGAAGACGACAGCGGCACCGAGGAGCCCACCGGCGACGAGGCGGCGGCGCCCACCGAGGGGACGGAAGGGATATCTTAGCTCCATGAGCCGCGCTCCTGCGCCCGTGACCTCGGCCCCCGCCGCACTGCGCCCCGCCGTCACGATCGACGACGTGCGCCGCGCCGCCGCGGCGATCGCGGGCGTGGCCGTCCGCACGCCGCTCGTCGAGATGCCGGCGCTCGCCGCGCTCACCGGGCACTCGGTGGCCCTCAAGTGCGAACAGCTCCAGCCGATCGGCGCCTTCAAGGTGCGCGGCGCCTTCAACGCCATCCAGAACATCCCCGCCGCGGTCCGGAAACGCGGCGTCATCACCTACTCCAGCGGCAACCACGGGCAGGCGGTGGCGTGGGCCGCGGCGCGGGTCGGGGTGCGGGCGGTGATCGTCATGCCGAACACCGCCCCGCAGATCAAGGTGGACGGCGTGAAGAAGCTGGGCGGCGAGGTCGTCTTCGTCGGCCCGCGCTCGGTGGACCGTAGGTCCAAGGCGGAGGAAATCTGCGCGGCCGAGGGGCTCGCCATGATCCCGCCATTCGATCATCCCGACGTCATCGCCGGCCAGGGCACCTGCGGGCTGGAAATCCTCGAGCAGTGGCCGCATGTGGATACCATCCTGGTGCCGGTGGGCGGCGGCGGCCTGCTGGCGGGCATTTGCGTGGCCGTAGCGGGGACCCGCCCGGAAACCCGCGTGGTGGCGGTCGAGCCCGAGGGCGCGGCCAAACTGACGGCCGCGATGCGCGCTGGCGCACCGGAACAGCTCCCGACCACCGCCAGCCTGGCTGATGGCCTGCTGACGCTCTCGGTGGGCTCGATGACGTTTCCGCTCATCCGCCCCGTCATCCACGAGGTGGTGACCGTGTCGGACGACGACATCACCCTCGCCATGCGGCTGCTGCACCGGGAGGCGGGCCTCCGGGTCGAGCCCTCCGGCGCGGCCACGACCGCGGCGCTGCTGTCGGGCAAGGTGCGCCCGCGGGGGCCGGCGGTGGCCGTGGTGAGCGGCGGGAACGTGGACGAGGAATTCTTCGACCGACTGGTGAGCTGAATGAGCCTGGCACCAAAGATCATCGTGGCCGACGACGACCAGGCCCTCTCGCGCACGCTGTCCTGGATCCTCAAGGACAACGGGTACGACGTCGTCACGGTGCCCGGCGGCGAAAACCTGATTGACCATCTCCTGGCCGACCAGTTCGACCTTCTCCTGCTCGACATCATGATGCCGAAGGTGGACGGCCTCCAGCTCCTCGAGCGGGTCAAGACCGACTACCGGTTCAAGGACCTGCCCGTCCTCATGATCTCCTCGATGCCGCCCGAGGAGGCCACCGTCCGCGCCCTCGGGCTTGGCGCGGCGGACTTCATTTCCAAGCCGTTCCGGGTGCGCGAGCTGCTGGCCCGGGTCAAGGCGCACCTGCGCACCGGCCGCGAGCTCAACCAGGCCCGGGCCGAGGCGCGTTCGCGCACCGAGATGGTGGACATCCTCCAGGAAGTAACCGCCACCCTCAAGCCCGACGAGATCTACCAGATCCTCGTGCGGAGGGTGGCGCGCGGGCTCCGGATCTCGAAGTGCTCGATCCTCATCGGGTCGGCGGAGGACGAGTCCGGCACGGTGGTGGCGGCCTACGAGAACCCGATGCTGCGGAACCTGCGGGTGGACCTCCGCCGGTATCCCGAAATCCAGCAGGGTCTCAGGACCGGCGAGGTCGTGCTGATCCAGGACGTGCTCACCGACCCGCTCTACCAGGCGGTGCGTGCCGAGTGGGAGGCCGAGGGCATCCCGGTGCCGACACGCTCCGCGCTGGCGCTCCCGTTCCAGCTCAAGGGCCAGCAGGTGGGGGTGTTCTTCCTGCGCACCACCGCGGAGGACGCCCCGCTCAATCAGCAGGACGTCCAGTTCGCCGACCAGGTGATCAAGGCCGCGGTGGCGGCGCTCGAGAAGGCGTACGACCTCGAGAGCGCCATGGACGGACAGGAGCAGATGCGCCACCTGGCCGAGACCGACCCACTCACCGACACCTTCAACCGGCGTGCGCTGAGCGAAAAGCTGGTGCAGGAGATGGAGCGAGCCGACCGCTACCAGACGGTACTGACCTGTCTCATGGTGGACATCGACAGTTTCAAGAACATCAACGACGAGCACGGCCACCTGACCGGCGACCGGGTCCTCCGTTCGCTGGCCAACCTGCTGAAACGGGAGCAGCGCGCGGTGGACGTGGTGGCTCGCTATGGCGGCGAGGAATTCACCGTCCTGCTGCCGGAGACGGGGCCCACCGGGGCCCGCATCTTTGCGGAGCGGATCCTCCGCCGGGTGGCCGCGCACGACTTCGGCGAGCCCGGACGCCCGGTGCACGTCACCATCAGTATCGGCGTGGCCACCTATCCGGACGCGAAGATTACGGACCCGGAGTCGTTCCTCAGGCTGGCCGACGCCAACCTGTACAAGGCGAAGGCGGACGGCCGCAACCGGTACCGGGATTGAGCGTGCTGCGCTGCCCCCAGTGCCGGGCGGTGTACGCCGAGCCGGCGCGGTTCTGCACGCGGGACGGCGCCGAGCTCCAGGTGGACGCCGAAGAGTCCGACCTGCCGGGCACCACGCTCGACGGCCGCTTCGAGATCCGGCACCGGATCGGCGAGGGCGGCATGGCGGCGGTGTACCTGGCCCGCGACACCACAACCGGCGCCGAGGTGGCCGTCAAGGTGCTCGCGCCGCACCTCTCCGCCGACCCGTCGGCCATCGAGCGGTTCAAGCGCGAGGCGCTCATCGCCAGCCGCTTCAGCCACCCCAGCGTCTGCCCCATCCTCCAGCTCGGCGCCACCCCGGCCGGTCTCGTGTACCTTGTCATGCCGTGGCTCCCCGGCGAGGCACTCCACGAGCGGATCAACCGCACCGGCCCACTGACGCTCGACGAAGGGCTCCCGCTCCTCCTCCAGGTGTGCCGCGGACTCCAGCACGCCCACGAGCTCGGCGTGCTGCATCGCGATCTCAAGCCGGAAAACATCATGCTGGTGGACGACCCCGCGCTGCCCGGCGGCACCCGGGCGGTGGTGATGGACTTCGGGCTGGCGCTCGAGCTGGTGCGCCGACCCACGAGCCAGAAGCTCACCGCCGCCGGCATCGTGCTCGGCACGCCGGAATTCATGAGCCCTGAGCAGATTCGCGGGCGGGACCTCGACGCCCGGAGTGACATCTACTCGCTGGGGCTCCTGGCGTTCGAGATGTTCGCGGGGCGGCTCCCCTTTGACGGCGAGTCCGCCCAGGAGCTGCAAATCGCCCGGCTCCGGGGCCAGCCCACCCAGCTGCGCGCGGTGCGTCCGGAACTGCCCGCCCGGCTCGAGGCGGCGCTCACCCGCGCGCTCGCCATGGATCCGGGAAACCGGTTCCCGACGATGGCCGCGTTCGGCGACGCGCTCGACACGGTGATGCGCCCCACTCCCCCAGGGGGAATCACGCCGTGAAGCGCTACCCCGCCTTCGATCCGCCGGAGTACGTGAACTGGAGCGCCGACCCGGCGCTGGTGCGCGCCTATCGCGACACGCTGGTGCGCGTCCCGGAGCGGCAAGCCATCGTGGCCGGGCTGACGCGCGCACAACTACTGGCGCTGTATTCCCGGCTGGTCCGGGCGCGGCAGCATGACATCGCGCTGGTGCGGTGGGTCCGGCAGGGCGTCATCTCCAAGGCCTGGCTCGGCACCGGCGAGGAGGCGGCCACCGTCGGGCCGGTCTTCGCGCTCGATCCCGCCGCCGACTACGTGGCGCCGATGATCCGGAACGCCGCCGCCTGCGCAGACATGGGCATGCCCCTCGCCGACATGTTCCGGGCCTACCTCGCCACCGCCGATTCCCCCTCCGCCGGCCGCGACCTGCACGCCGGCTCGCCCGCCCACCACGTGGTGCAGCCGGTGTCGCCGGTGGGGGTGATGGTGCCGGTGTCGGCGGGCATCGCGCTGGCGGCCAGGATCCGCGGCACGCCGCGCGTCGTGATGAACTGGGTGGGCGACGGGTCGGTGAAGGCCGGCGCCAGCCACGAGGGCCTCAACTTCGCCGCGGTGCAGCGGCTGCCGGTCGTCTACATCCTCCAGAACAACCAGGTGGCCCTCGGCACCCGGCTCGAGCAGCACCACGCCGGGGGCGACTTCGCCGACTGGCCTGCCGCGTACGGCATCGCCGGCTGGGGATTCGACGGCAACAACGTGCTCGACGGCTACGCCGCAGCGGCGCTGGCGGTGGAGCGCTGCCGGCGCGGCGAGGGGCCGGTGCTCCTCCTGGCCGACACCTTCCGCATGGGCGGGCACGCCACCCACGACGAACGCGAGGCCCGCGCCACCTTCCCCGCTGCGCTCTTCGCGCACTGGGGGCGCCGCGACCCGATCGGCCTCTACGAGGAGTACCTCAAGGCGGAGGGGGTGTCGCAGGCCGTGCTCGATGGCACCGAGGCCGCCGCCACCGCCGAGGTGGAGGCGGCCGCCACCGCGGCCCTCGAGAGCCGGGACCACCTGCCCGAACCCCGCTCCGCGCTCACCGGCGTGTACGCAGGAGAGGACTGAGGGCTGAAGACTGAGGACTGAACCACTTTCGCGTTTTCGTGCCTTCGTGTCTTCGTGAATGCAGTTTTCGGAGGACCTATGCGCCGCCTGCCGCCTGTCGTGCTCGCCCTCGCTACGGTCACCGTCCTTTCCGCCTGGCTGGCCCGACCGCGCACCGTGGCGGAGCCTCACGGCCAGTGGGTCAAGTTCACCAACGCCGCCGGCGACACCATTCCCGCCTACGTGGCCTGGCCGGAGCGGAAGGACCGCGCCCCCACCATTCTGGTCATCCACCAGATCTTCGGCCTCACGCCCTGGGAGACGTCGGTCGTGGACAAGCTCGCGGGGCAGGGGTACGTCGCCATCGCGCCCGACCTCCTCGGCTCCAAGTACGGCCAGACGCCGCCGAGTCCCGATTCTGCCCGCAAGCTGTTCGCGGGGCTCGACGCGGCGCGCGTCATGGGCGACCTCGACGCGACGGCGGCATTCGTGGACACCCTGCCGGGTGCGGCACGGGGGACGATGGCCACCATCGGCTTCTGCTGGGGCGGGCAGCAGAGCTTCGCCTACGCCACGCACAATCCGAAGCTCAAGGCGGCGGTGGTGTGTTACGGGCCGGCGCCCGATTCCGCCGCGATGGCCCGGATCCAGGCGCCCATTCTCGGGGTGTACGCCGAGAACGATGCGCGGGTGAGCGGCCCCTTGCCGCAGGTGAGCGCCATGATGAAACAACTCGGCAAGTCGTTTACCTACGACATCTACCCCGGCACCGGGCACGGCTTCCTCTCCCCGGGCCGGATGGGCAATGACACCGAGCAGCCCGCCAAGGCGTGGGAGCGGATCTTCGCCTTCTACAAGCAGACGCTCGGCTCGTGATGCTGGCCCTGCTGCTGGCCATCCAGGTGGCGCAGGACCCCTTGGCGCAGCGCGCCGACACGGCGGTGCCCGTGCATGACGCGCTGCATTACGACATCACCTTGATCCTCCCCGACAGCGGGACCCACATCACCGGGCAGGTCGAGACGGCCTGGCGCATCGCCGGCGCGGAGCCGCTCACCATCGACCTCGACTCGACGATGGCCGTGAAGTGGCTCCGGACGCCCGGCCGCGACGCACTGGTCGGTCCCTGGACGCGCGCGGGCGGCCGCATCGTGTTGCCGCAACGCCTCCGGGTGGGCGACACCCTGGTGACCCGCATCCGGTACGCCGGATCGCCCAGGACCGGGCTCGTGTTTTCGGACGATGCCTCCGGACGGCGCGTCATCTTCGCCGACAACTGGCCCGACCAGGCGCGCGGGTGGTTTCCCTCCCACGACTACCCCGGCGACAAGGCCACCGCCGCGTTCCACGTCGAGGTGCCGGCCGGACTGCAGGTGCGGGCCAACGGGCGGCTGGTCGGGGTGGACACCCTCCGCGGCGGCCGAACGGTGTGGCACTACCGCATCCGGGAGCCGATCCCGACCTACACGATGGTGGTGGGCGTGGCGCCCTTCGCGGTGGCGCCGCTCGGCCAGGCGGCCTGCGCCATGAAGTGCGTACCGCAATCCTCCTGGACCTTCCCCGCCGACTCGGCGTGGGCGGTGGACGGCCCCTTCCGCCAGGTGGGCGGCATGGTCGAGGTCTTCAGCCGGCAGTTCGGCACCTATCCCTACGAGGAGCTGGCGCACGTGCAGGCCGTCACCCGCTACGGCGGAGTCGAGAACTCCGGTGCCATCTGGTACGACCACAAGGCGATCGCGAATCACACGCTGACGGAACGGACCGTGGCGCACGAGACCGGCCACCAGTGGTTCGGCGACGGTGTGACCGAAGGCGACTGGCACCACCTGTGGCTCTCCGAGGGGTTCGCCACGTATCTCGCCGCCCTCTGGGCCGAGCAGGCGGGGGGCGACAGCGCGCTCGCGGCGGCCATGGAGCGCGCGGCCGGGGTGGTGTTCAAATCAGGCGACACCGAGCGGCCCATCCTCGACTTCCAGGCCACGGACCTGATGGGGCTCCTCAACTCGAACAACTACCCGAAGGGCAGCTGGGTGCTGCATTCGCTCCGCGGCCTGGTGGGCGACTCGGTCTTCTTTGCCGGGATGCGCGCCTACTACGCGAGGTACCGGAACGGCAACGCGCTGTCGTCGGATTTCGCCGCCGTCATGAACCAGGCCGCCGGGCAGGACCTCACCTGGTACTTCCTGCAGGCGCTCACCCAGCCCGGGTATCCCGATCTGGTGGTGCGGGCGGTGCAGGCCGGCGACTCGCTCACCCTTACGGTGCGCCAGGTGCAGCGACCTGAATGGGGCACCTTCCGGTTGCCGGGACTCGAGTTCCTGGTGGACGGCCTGCTGCTTCGTGCCGATGTGGATGGGCGGGAATCCACCGCCACCTTCCACGGGTTCACGTCCCCACCGAAGGCGATTCAAGTGGACCCGAACGGATGGTGGTTGTTGAAGGCGAGGACTGCGGACTGAGGACTATCTTCGTGCTTTCGTGCTTTCGTGCCTTCGTGAATGTGGGTCCCTTGCTGGCGTTGCTGGTCCTGTCCGCATGCCGAGTCTCCATGTCGCCGGTGCAGAACCGGCTCGCCCCCGGCGAGGAGCCGTTCGCCGTGTTCGTGGCGACCGGCGAGGCGGGCCTGGGAGACCTCTTCGCCGTCCGGGCCGACGGCGGCACCACTTTCCCCGTCACCTACACGCGCGTCCGCGAGATGGGGCCCTCCCTCGCCCCGACCGGGACGGCCCTCGCCTTCATCCGCGAGGCGGTGGCCGGCGACCCCGGCACCCGCCGTGTCGTGATCATGAATCTCCTCAACGGCGGCGAGCGGATGCTGCCTGCCACCGACTCTCCCCCGGAGGCAGTCGGGTGGAGCGTCGATGCGGGCACGCTCTACGTACGCACCGCGTCCGGCACGGTCGCGGCCCCGGCGCCGCCGGGCAAGGGCGCGCTCCGAGTCCTCGATGGCGCCGAGGCGGTGCGCGCCGACTCGGCCTTCGGCGTCCTGCTCGGCACGCCGGCCTTCGGCCGCGCCATCGACTGCCCGGAGTCGGGAGTGTGCGTGCTGCTGGCAAGCGGGGAACAGAGCGTGCTGGCGGCGGACGGCCGCGGCGCCGTCCGCTGGGGTAGCGATTCGGTGGGCTACTTCGTGGGGGCGGGATTCGTCGTGCGGCCGCTGGGGCCCGGACGCCTGCGTGAACTCAGGCTCACCCCTCCGCGGATGGAGCCTCGGGAGATGACGTTCTACCCTGGGCCGGCGGGGCAGGGGCCGCAATAGCGCTCCACGCCGCCTCGATGGCCTGCGCCACCTGTGGCGCGTCGGCCGTCCACTCCCTGGCGGCCACCCGCTCGATGATGAACGCGAGCACGACCAGCCACACCGACGTCCAGAGTTCCGCCGGCCCCGCCCGGACCAGCCCGTCCGCTTTCCCCGCCGCCACGACCTGCTGCAGCGCGTCCCGGAACTCCTTGGCCGCGTCCCGGCTTGGCGGGTCCAGGAACTTGGCGTCACGCTGCCGGAGCAGCATCCGCGCACCGGCGGGGTCCCGCTCGGCCGTCTCGACGAACCGGCGCGCGATCCGGCTCAACCGTTCCGGCGCCTTGAGCGTGCGGTCGCCATCGAGTTCCTTGACCACGCCCGTGGCCCAACGCTGGGTGCCCCGGAACACCTCGTTAAGCAGGTGTTCCTTGCTGCTGAAGTGCCGGTAGATCGTCCCTTCTGCCACGCCGGCCCGCTCGGCGATGATGGGCGTGGTGCTCGCCAGAAACCCTTCCCCCGTAAAGAGTTCCAATGCCGCACGGAGCAGTTTCTGGCGGGTGCCTTCGCCGTCACGACGGCCCGGGGTCGGGGGGGTGGGGGCGCTCATCACACTCCGGGGGTCAAGGTTGAAGCCGGAACGGGCTCCGGGGTAGATTTCAAGGCTGTCCCGAAACTCGCGATTTGACAAGGACTCACGTATGAAGATGCTGGTCCTCGGTGCAGGCCTGCAGGGGTGCGCCACCGCCTACGACCTCCTCCAGAACCCGGCGGTTACACAGGTCACGATTGCCGACCTGCACCCCGAGCGGCTGGCGCCGTTCCTGGCCCCGTACCAGGGGTCTCCCCGCCTCCAGGCCGTCAAGCTGGACGTGAAGGACCTGGCGGCGGTGACCGCCCTCATGCGCGGCCATGTGTCGGTCATGAGCGCCATTCCCTACTATTTCAACACGCCCATGGCCACCTGCGCCGTCGAGGCGGGCTGCAACTTCTCCGATCTTGGCGGCAACACCGAGATCGTCTTCGAGCAGAAGAAGCTGCACGCCGCGGCCCTGGCCAAGGGAGTGTCGGTGATTCCCGACTGCGGCCTTGCGCCGGGAATGGTCAACATCATCGCGGCCGAGGGGATCCGCCGGCTCGACAAGGCGGAAAAGGTCAAGATCTACGTCGGAGGGCTCCCGAAGCACCCGGAGCCGCCGCTCAACTACCAGATCGTGTATTCCCTCGAGGGCGCGCTCGACTACTACACCACGACCTCGTGGATCCTCCGCGGCGGCAAGCGCACCCCGGTGGATGCGCTGAGCGAGCTCGAGCCGGTGGAATTCCCGGCGCCGGTCGGAACGCTCGAGGCCTTCCACACCGCCGGCGGCGTCAGCACCATGCCCTTCTCCTACGAGGGCAAGGTGGACGTCCTGGAATACAAGACGCTCCGCTACCCGGGCCACGTGGCCATCATGCGGCCGATTCGCGAGCTCGGCCTCCTCAGCAACGATCCGATCGAGGTCAAGGGGCAGCGGGTGGTGCCCCGGGACGTGTTCATCGCCGCGGCCACGCCGAAGCTCCTCAAGCCGAAGGCGGAGGACCTGGTGGCGCTCCGTGTCGAGGCCAGCGGCACGAAGGGCGGCAAGCCGGCCAAGGTGGTCTGGCAGCTGGTCGACTACAAGGACACGACGCGCAACATCAGCGCCATGATGCGGACCACGGGCTACTCATTGGCCATTACCGGGTTGATGCAGGCCGACGGCCGGGTGACGGCCAAGGGCGTGCTCACGCCCGACGAGGCGATGCCGTTCCAGCCCTACGTGGACGAGCTGGCCAAGCGCGGCGTGATGATCCGGGAACTCTAAGCCCCGGTTCAACGTTTCTTCAGCGACGTCTCATCCTGGAGCCGTTAGCCTTGACCGACCGATCGGCAGGCTGGCGGCTTCCGCATTTTGATGGAGTACCGATGTCGCTCGATTTCCGCACCCTCTGGTCCAACGCGCTTCCCTACCACGACTTCGTGGCGGCGAGCACGGAGCATCGCGGCCTGTGGGAAGGCATCCACCGGATTGCGCGGGTGCCGGAGTGGGCCGTGCGCATGGACCTGTCGGCCACGCCCCGCAAGCTGCTGGTGATCGCCGAGGACTGGTGCGGGGACGCCTCGAACACCATCCCCATCCTTGCCAGGCTGGTGGAGGAGGTGCCGGGGCTCGAGCTGCGCGTCCTGCGCCGGGACGAGCATCCCGAGGTCATGGACCGCTACCTGACCGACGGGGCGCGCGCCATCCCCATCGTCATCGCCCTCGACTCGGAATTTCGGGAAGTGGGGCACTGGGGACCGCGGCCGAAGGAGCTCCAGTCCTGGGTCATGGCCAACCGCACCGTGGTGCCCAAGGCGGAGATCTACCCGCAGGTCCGGAAGTGGTATGCGCGCGACCGGGGTGAGTCCACGCTTCGCGAGGTCCTGGCGCTCTCCTAGAGTTCCTGGCTCACCCGGGCCGCCTTGACCTCGGCTTCCGGCTCGGGCGTGAAATCCTCACCGGGATTGATGAACCGATCCATCTCCACGTTGTACTGGCGGTCGTAGAGCTGGCGGTACCGCCCGTTCAGGGCCAGCAGCTCGCGATGCGTTCCCCGCTCCACGATTTCCCCCGCCTCCAGCACCAGGATCTGGTCCGCCGTCACGATCGTCGACAGCCGGTGCGCGATCACGAAGGTCGTGCGCCCCTTTCGGAGTGACCGCAGGCCGTCCTGGATCTGCGCCTCGCTCTCGCTGTCGAGGGAACTCGTGGCCTCGTCGAGGATCAGGATTCGCGGGTCGGCCAGGATGGCGCGCGCAATGGCGATCCGCTGGCGCTGGCCGCCCGAGAGCTTGATCCCCCGCTCCCCCACCACCGAGTCGTAGCCATCGGCGAAGCCGCGCACGAATTCGTCGGCGTGGGCGATCTTCGCGACCGCCTCGACCTGGGCACGGGTGGCGTCCGGACGGGCGAACGCGATGTTGTCGGCGACGGTGCCGTCGAAGAGGAAGTTCTCCTGGAGCACCACGCCGATGGCCCGCCGGAATTCGTGCAGCTTGATGGTGCCGAGGTCGCGGCCGTCGATCAGGACCCGGCCTGCCTTCGGCCGGCTGAACGCCATCACCAGGGAAATCAGCGTGCTCTTGCCCCCGCCCGAAGCGCCCACCAGGGCGGTGGTCGTGCCGGCGGGCACGTGGATATTGATGTTCTTGAGCACCGGGACGCCCGGGTTGTACTCGAACCAGACGCCCTCGAAAGTCACGTCGCCGCGGATGTCGCCCACCGGCACACGGGTGGCGTCTTCCGAGTCCTCGGTGGCCAGCTGCCGGATTTCGCGGATGCGGTCGAGCCCGGCGAACGCCTCGGTGATCTGGGTGCCGATCGCCGCGATCTGCACCATCGGCGCCGCCATGAGGCCGGTGAAGAAGATGTACATGAAGAGGTCGCCGACCGTCATCCGGCCGGCCAGCACGTCTCCCCCGCCCACCAGGATCATGAGGACGCCGATGCCGCCGACGATGGCGGTGGCGAACGCCCCCGTGCCGGAAATGGCCGTCATCGAGGCGGCCACGTTGCGGAACAGGCGGTGGGCGCCGGCGGCGAAGACGTAGCGCTCGCGCCGCTCGGCGCTGTACGCCTTCACGATGCGGATGCCGCCCAGTGTTTCGCCCAGGCGGCCGGTGACTTCCGCGTTGATCTTGCCCCGCTCGCGGAAGAGCGGGCGGAGGCGCTTGAAGAAGACCGCCATGCCGCCGCCGAAGATGATCAGCACGGTGAGCGTGACCGCGGTGAGGCGCCAGTTGAGCCAGAACAGTACCCCGACCGCGATCGCCGCCGTCACGAATCCGCCGACCAGCTGGACCAGCCCCGTGCCCACCAGGTTCCGGATGCCCTCGGCGTCGGACATGATGCGGGAGATCAGCACCCCCGTCTTCGTGGAGTCGAAGTAGCTGACCGGCAGGCGCGCCACGTGCGCCTGCACCCGCTTCCGCATGTCGGTGATGGCGCGCTGCGCGGCCACCCCGAGGACCTGGGAGAGGGCGAACCCGGTGACGGCCTGGACCAGGGTGGCGGCGCCGACCGCAAGCGCGATGAGGGGCAGGAGTTCGGCTTGGTGCTTGCCGATGACGTCGTCGATCAGGTACTTCGACGAGGCGGGAAGGACCA
>DAOMFQ010000052.1:0-12731 GCA_035429905.1 Gemmatimonadales bacterium | reverse complement strand
ACGCGCGCGGCGTAGGTGTCGATGGTCTCGATCCGGTTGTGCACCAGGAAGGCCTGGCCGCCCCGGTCGAGCTCCCGCGCGAACGCCTCCTCGAGGAGCGCGTCGTCCCACGGCTCGACAAAGGTGAGAATCGGCGAGCGGTCCCGCGGCGGCGTCTCGATGAGCGTCAGGTCGCGCATGCCGGACAGCGAGAGGTGCAGCGTCCGGGGGATCGGCGTCGCCGTCATGGTCAGCACGTCCACCGCGAGCCGGAGCGCCTTGATCCGCTCCTTGTGCTTGACGCCGAAGCGATGCTCCTCGTCCACCACCAGGAGCCCGATGTCCTTGAAGGTCACGTCGGGAGAGAGGAGCCGGTGGGTGCCGATGACGACGTCCGTCTCGCCCGACGCCAGCTTCGCCAGCGCCACCTTCTGTTCCTTGGCGCTCCGGAACCGCGACAGCACCTCGACCCGCACCGGGAAGTCCGCCAGCCGCTCCGCGAAAGTCCGGCCGTGCTGCTCGGCGAGGATCGTCGTGGGCACCAGCACCGCGACCTGCTTTCCCCCCTGCACCGCCTTGAACGCCGCCCGGACCGCCACCTCCGTCTTCCCGTAGCCGACGTCGCCCACGAGGAGCCGGTCCATCGGGATCGGCCGCTCCATGTCCCGCCGCACCTCGTCGATGGCCTTTCGCTGGTCGGGCGTGTCCTCGTAGAGGAAACTGGCCTCCAGTTCGCGCTGCCACTTCGTGTCCGGCGGAAAGGCATACCCCGCGTGCACCGTGCGACGGGCGTAGAGATCGAGCAGTTCCGACGCCATCTGGCGAATGGCCTGACGGGTCTTCTCCCTGGTGCGCTTCCACGCCGGGCCGCCCAGCCGATGGAGCTTTGGCGGCGGGCGGTCCCCGTCTTCGCCCGCCGAGCGGTAGCGCTCCAGCTGGTCGAGCCGATAGAGCGGCACGTTGAGGCGGTCGCCGCCTTCGTATTCCACCACCGCGACCTCGAGCAGACCACCGCCCACCGTGATGGTGTCGATGCCACGATAGATCCCGATTCCGTGGTCGAGGTGGACGACGTAGTCGCCCGAGGCGAGCGCGCCGGTGGCGGCCGTCGGCGCGGCCTGACGGTACCGGCGCGGGCGGCGAAGCCGGCGCGCACGGCGGAAGATCTCGTGGTCGGTCAGCACCCGGAGCGCCGGCAGGACGAAGCCCCCGTCGAGCGCGCCCACCGCCATCGACGCGTGGGGCCCCCGGTGCCCCTCGCTCAGCAGTTCCTCGAGGCGTTCGAGCTGGCCCTCGTTGTCGCAGAGCAGGAGGGTCGGCTGCCCGCCGCCCAGCAGCGCGCGGAGCCGGGGAATGTCCCGGTCGATCCGCTCGGGCGGCAGGAAGCCCATCTGGAGGTCGACCGGCTCGTCGCGAAGGAGGAGCCGGGCGAAGCCCGCGCGCAGGGCCCGCCACTGCTCGGGCGACTCATACAGGTCGCCCCGCCCCGGGACCTCCTCCCCCATGCGCCGGGAGAGCTCGAGGTGATGGGCCACCTCGGTCCACGCGCGATCCACCTCGTCCGCGTCGGGACCTTCGGCTTCCTCCACGAGGAGCGTGTCGGCCGCCAGGAGCTGGAGCAGCGAACTCCGGCTCGGCGGGCCGCCACCGTCGCCCCGCGGCGCGCCGGCCACGGGGAGGACCGTCACCTCATCGAGGCCGCCGAGGGAGCGCTGGGTGGTGAGGTCGAAACCGCGGAGCGAGGCCAGGACGTCGCCCCACCACTCGCAGCGCGCGGCCGTCGTCATCCCGAAGCCGTACACGTCCACGATGCCGCCCCGGACGCTGAACTCGGCGACCTCGGTCACGGTTGGCACGCGCCGGTACCCCATGGCCTCCAGCGAAGCGACCACGGCCGTGAGCCCCGGCACGTCGGTTCGGCCGGGCGCCAGGCGGAGGGTGGCCGCGCGGAGCCACGCCGGCACGCCGGTGCGTTCTGCGGAGGCGCGCGCCGTCGTGACCAGGATCCTGATCCGCCCTTCCACCAGCGCCTGCAGCGTCTCGACCCGCTCGCCGGCGATTTCATGGTGCGGCTCTTCCTCGCCGAGTCCCTCGCGCTGCGGATAGAGCGCCATCGGCGCGTCCGACAAGCGCTGCAGGTCGCTCAGCCAGCGCTCGGCCTCCGCGGGCGTGGTAGCCATCACGGCGAAGAGTCGCTGCGGCGACCGGCGGGCCAGCCAGGCCACCAGGGCGGCGCCGCTGGATCCCGGGAGCCCGCCCAGCGAGAGTCGTCCCCCACGGCTCGGGAGTCGCTCGGCGAGCTCCAGCGCCGAGGGCGTGCGGTCGAGCACGTCGAGCAGGAGGGACAGCGTCACGCGCTCTTCCTCCGGAGACTGGCAAGCGCCACTTCCGTCAGCCCGAGCAGGAGGGCCAGGACCAGGAGCGGACCCCGGAGGTGCCCGCGCGCGCCGGCCGCAAAGGCCGCGGCGCGGATGTCGGCTAGAGGAACCACCCGCGCGCCGGGCCAGAGTGCCCGCACCTCGCCGCGGGTGGCCGGCGTCAGGTCGGATTCCCGCGGGTCCAGGTTCACCGCCAGCCCGCCGACGGTGTCCGCGCCCGAGCGGAGGTAGTACACCCCGCTCGCAGGCGCTCGCCACGCGGCCCCTCCCTCGACAGACCAGGCACGCGAAGCGCCCTGCACCTGGTCAACCGCGTCGGGCATCAGGATCGGCCCACCGGGCGCCCCGGTCAGCAGTGCCTGCTCTCCACGGACCAGCCGGTTGGCCAGCGCATCGACCAGCGGCACGAAGCCCGCCGACGTCGGCAGCGCCGACCAGGCCGGGTCGAAGCGGCTGCCGACGAGCACCACGTTTCCGGAGCGGACGATCCACGGATCGCCGCCCACGGTGGCCTCGACGCCGCGCGGCGCGCCGCCCGTGTTCACCAGGCGAAATCGCCGGGTGACGGCAGTAGGTCCGAGCAGCGGGCCGCTGTCCGTGCGCTGCGGCTGGGCCACCGGCCCGCCGAAACGCCACGGCACGCCGCGCCGCTCCAGCGCCCGGTTGAGCGAGCCCACCGCCGCCAGGTCGGCGGGGGGAGGCACGACCGAGGCTCCCGGGCCCAGCCATCCCAGCGTCACCTCGGTCCCGTCGACGAGCCGCCCGCCGGCGCGCAGCGTCACCGCTGCCGCATCGAGGTAATGGTCGGCAGGATCCCATTGCGCCCGGGCCACCGGCACGACGCGCACCAGGGTGCTGCGCCGGTCGTCCGCCCGGAATTCGTCGGCGTCGACCTCCGCGGTGACCGGCCACCATCCTGGCGTTGGCGCGTCGAGCCGAGCCTCGACGACCGCCCCGACGGTGCCCAGCTGGGGGCGGCTCGCCCGGTTGCCGATCAGCAGGGCCATCGGCGAGCTGCGCCCGCTGTCCCCCAGGAGCTGCACGCGGACCCGATTGGCCCCGGGCGACCAGGGCTGCGGACCGGGATCGAGCGCGGCGACCCCGAGGTTGGCCGGGGGCACAAGGTCCGGCACTCCGACGACGACCGGCAGCGCGACGTCCGCCGGCGAGAGTGCGGTGGCCTGCAGGTCCGAGAGCACCACGATCTCGGCGGGTCGGGCCTCGTTGACGAGGATGTCCCGGGCCACCGCGAGAGCGCCGCCCAGGTCGAGCCGGATCTCGGTGGGCACGAGGGAATCGACGGTCGCCCGGAGGCGCTCGATGGGCGCCCGACGGGCCACGCCATCCGCGGTCAGCAGCCAGATCGCGTCTTCCGCGGTCGCCTTGTCCAGCACCTCGCGCGCGGCTCTGCGCAACCGCTCCAGCGCCGGCGTCCCGCCAGTGACGGCGCCGCTGCTCGGCGAATTGTCGAGGATCAGCACCAGCGACGCCGGGGCGTGCCCGGCCAGTCCGTCGCGCGCCACGGTCGGGCCCGCGGCGGCGAGCACCAGTGCCAGCACCAGCAGCGTGCGGACCAGGAGGAGCAGCCAGTGCTGGAGCTTGAGCCGGCGCTGATGGTCGCGCGTGACCTGCTGGAGGTAGCGAACGGCGGGGAACGGCACGGTCGGCGGCTGCCGACGGGCCACGAGGTGGAGGACAAGCGGAAGCCCGACGGCGGGAAGGGCCCAGAGCCAGGCCGGGTGGAGGAAACCGATCACGCGACGCCGCCGGGGCGCACGAGGGCCTCGCGCAGAGCCCGGCCGAAGGGCAGGTCCGTCCGGATCGGGTGGTACCGAATCCCCTCCCGGCGCAGCGCGTGCCGCCACCCCGAGACGACCTCGTTCACTGTCCGGCTGTACACCTCGGCCCAGTCTCGCGGCCGGAGCACCACGGCGGCGGCCGACTCCGGGTCTTCGTACCGCACCTCGGCCGGTCCGTCGAGCTCGAGTTCGGCCGGGTCGAGCAGGTGGAGGACGAGGACCGCGTGCCCACGGTGACGCAGGAACTTGAGCGCGTGCAGCGCCGGGGCCTGGTCGAGGAGAAGATCGGAGATGAAGACGACCAGCCCGCGGCGGCGCAGTTTCTCGACCACGCCCTGCAGGGCGGGAGCGGCCGCGGTCAGATGACCGGGGGCCGCCATCGCCAGCGTCGCGACGACCCGAAGCCAGTGCGCGCGGCTCGCCTTCGGCGGCAGGACGGCGCGGACGGCGTCGTCGAAGACCACCAGCCCAGTCGCATCACGCTGCCGCACCAGCACCAGCGCGAGGGCGGCGGCGAGGCGGCGGGCGTAGTCGAACTTGGAGAGGCGGGATTCGGGCGCACCTGACCAGTCCATCGAGCCACTGGAGTCGAGCACCACCATGGCGCGGAGGTTGGTCTCTTCCTCGAACTGCTTGACGTAGAGCCGGTCCTTGCGGCCAAGCAGCTTCCAGTCGATGTACCGGAGCTCGTCGCCCGGCTGGTACATCCGGTGCTCCGCGAACTCGACCGAGAATCCGCGCCGGGGCGAGCGATGCAGCCCCGCCAGGAACCCCTCGACGAGCCCTTCGGTCACGACCTCCAGGCCTCCGAGCTGGGATACCTCGAAGGGATCGAGCAGGTCGAGCCGGGCGGCGCCGTGGGTGGTGGCCATGCGGGCGGCAACGTACCGGGGAGAGACAGGGGAAGTCAACGCGTGTCCAGTATGTACCCGAGAGGTGACAGGGGAGCGGGCTGGAAGGGGCCGGCAGAGTATCGCAAACGCTTGTCCACGATGATATTATGCGTCGGTCGAAGGGTGGCACGCCCTCTGCTACCTGTCCCAGCTCTCGACGTGCATGTCCATCCGGAGGTTTCGTGCTCTTCCCGCTGCTCCTGGTCACCTCGCTGACGATGTCGGGCCCGACTCCGGGCGCCCCGGCGGAGCCGGCGACAGCCCAGGCGGTGCAGGAGCCCTCGAAGGCGAAACCAACGCCCAAAGAGAGCCCGAAGCAGGCGCCACCGCCTAAAGGCAGCGGTGCGGGAAGGACCCAGGGCCCCCAGGGCGGCGGAGCGGCCCGTCCGCAGGCGCCGCGGGGCAATGCCGGCGGGGCGCCGCGCGCCACCGGCGAGCCGAGGTTGAAGCGCCGCGGAACCTGAAACTCCACTCCAACTTCCGCCGTAGCGACACGGGGCCCGGCACGCACCGATTGCCTGCCGGGCCGTCCCGTATTCCTGACTCACTCAGCCGAGACCACGCATGCGATACCTGCTGACGCTTTCCTTCCTCGCCGTCACGTCCCTCTCCGCCCAGGCTCCCGCTCCGATCGCCCCGCCGTCCACGGCCGTCAAGAAGGCCGCGGCCAGCATCACGGCGGCCGACGTCTCTCGCCGCGTGAACATCATCGCGGACGACTCGATGATGGGGCGCGATACGCCGAGCCCGGGCCTGGAAATGACCGCGCAGTACGTGGCCGACCAGTTCAAGTCGTTCGGGCTCAAGCCCGGCGGCGAGAAGGGCACCTGGTTCCAGCGTTATGACATCGTCCAGTCCAAGTTCGACCCGGCGGCATCGCACGTCGGCTTCATGGCGGGCGGACAGCACGTCCACGCCGACTTCACCACCGGCGCCCGCCTGCAGTTCGGCACGATCCCGGACGGCGAGATCGGCGGGCCGGCCCTGCTCATCGGCGGACGACTCGACCCGAAGGGGCTCGCCGGCGTGGACGCGAAGGGCAAGGTCGTCCTGGTCGTGGCCGACTACAGCAAGGGCGCCCTGCCGCCGACCTACGGCCAGGTCATCGGCGCGCTCTTCGAGTTGGAGCCCAAGGGCGTCGTGGTCATCTCGAACCGCGACTCCGCCGCCTGGGCCCAGCGCCTGAAGCCCGCCTACCGCCCGCGGGTCACCCGCGCCGGCGAGGGCGGCCGCCCGCCGCTGGTCGAGGTGAACGGCGCCCCGGTCGAGGGGGTGTTGTCGGCGGGCGGCGTGAACCTGGCGCAGCTCCGGGCCGACACCACGATGGTGGTGCGCACGGTGGACGACCTCAAGATCATGCTGGACCTCAAGGAGCAGGTGCTGCAGCGGACCAGCGCGCCCAACACCATCGGCATTCTCGAGGGCAGCGACCCGAAGCTCAAGCACGAGTACCTGGTGTACTCGGGCCACATGGACCACGTGGGCATTTCCTCCGGCAAGCCCGACAGCATCAACAACGGCGCCGACGACGACGCCTCGGGCACCGTGGGCGTCGTGGAGCTGGCCGAGGCGTTCAGCCGGCCCGGCGCGCGGCCCAAGCGCTCCGTGCTGTTCATCACGGTGAGCGGCGAGGAGAAGGGCCTCTGGGGGAGCGACTTCTTCGTCAAGAACCCGACGGTGCCCCTCAAGGACATCGTGGCCGACCTCAACCTCGACATGATCGGCCGCAACTGGCCCGACACGATCGTGGCCATCGGCCGCGAGCACTCCGACCTCGGCCAGACGCTGGCCGCCGTGAACGCGGCGCACCCCGAGCTCGGCATGACGGCCATCGACGACCGCTGGCCGGAGGAGAACTTCTACTTCCGCTCCGACCACTACAACTTCGCCAAGAACGGCGTCCCCATCCTGTTCTTCTTCAACGGCGTGCACGCCGACTACCACCAGGTGTCGGACTCTCCGGACAAGATCAACGGCGACAAGGAATCGCGGATCCTGCAGCTCCTCTTCTACCTGGGCCAGGCCGTGGCGAACAACCCGCAGCGTCCGCAGTGGAACCCGGACAGCTACGCGAAGATCGTCCAGCCGCCGAAGCCGGCCTCGTGAGCGGCTTGACCCGCGCGGCGTGGGCCGCGCTCCTCGTCTCGGCGGCGGGCGCCCCGCTCGCCGCCCAGTCGCGGGACGTCTCGAAGGCGGCCGCCACCATCACCCAGGCCGACGTGACGCGGCGGATCAACATCATCGCCGACGACTCGATGCTGGGGCGCGACACGCCGAGTCACGGGCTCGAATCGACCGCGGCGTACATCGCCTCGCAGTTCAAGGCGTTCGGGCTCCGGCCCGGGGGCGACAGCGGCGGCTACCTGCAGCGCTACCCGCTGGTGCTCCGCCAGCTGCAGGCGCAGCGCTCGTTCGTGGAATTCGCCGACCAGAGCGGCCAGGGCAGCATCGTGCTGCCGTACACGACCTCGGTCCGCCAGTGGGTCGGTGAAACGAAGGGCACGCCGATCACCGAGAGCATCGTGCTGGTCGGCGGGCCGCCGGATCCGGCCAAGCTGCCGGCCGACAGCCTGGTCAAGGGCAAGTTCCTGGTCTGGGTGGCGGACTGGGCCTCGGTGCCGAAGTTCGCCAATGCGATGATCGTCAAGGCGATGACCGCCGGCATGACCGGCATCATCGTCATCAGCAACCGGGACACGCTGGACATCGCGAAGGAGGCCGCGCAGGCCACGCGGGTGCAGGTCTCCCGCGGCGGCGACGAGCCCGCCGGCGGCATTCCGCTGGTGGTCGAGGTGGCACAGGCTGCCATCATTGCGCAGTTCCCGGACGCCCAGGGCACCTTCGACCAGCTGAATCACGCGACCGAGATGATGGTCATCCCGATGCCGGACTGGCAGGCCACCGTCATGGCGGCCGACACGGTGCTGGGGGCCACGACGGCCCCGAACGTCGTGGGCATCCTCGAGGGGACGGACCCGGTCCTCAAGAACGAGTACATCGTGTTCTCGGCCCACATGGACCACATCGGGATCAGCGCCGGCAAGCCGGACAGCATCAACAACGGCGCGGACGACGACGGTTCGGGCACCGTCGGCGTGCTCGAGCTCGCCGAGGCGTTCAGCCGGAAGAAGGCGGCCACGAAGCGGTCGCTGATCTTCCTGACCGTGAGCGGCGAGGAGAAGGGCCTGTGGGGCAGCGCGTACTTCGCCTCGCACCCGCCGGTGGCGCTCTCCAACGTGGTGGCCGACCTCAACATGGACATGATCGGGCGGAACTGGCCCGACACCATCGCGGTCATCGGCCGGGAGTACTCCAGCCTCGGCCCGACGCTCGATTCGGTGGCGGCGGCCCACAAGGCGCTCAACATGACGCCGATCGGCGACCAGTGGCCCGAGGAGCGGATCTTCTTCCGGTCCGACCACTACAACTTCGCCAAGGCGGGGGTGCCGATCCTCTTCTTCACCAGCGGCCTGCACCCGGACTACCACGAGCCGAGCGACTCGCCCGAGAAGATCGGGACCGAGAAGGAAGCCCGACTCCTCCAGCTGATCTTCTGGCTGGGGCAGCACGTCGGGAACGCCCAGGGCAAGCCGACGTGGAACCCCGGCGCGCTGGACCAGGTACGCCAGGCGCAGTAGACCGGCTTTGCCGGCGGTGTTCCAGTGTACCATTCAGGGAGCCCCGGCGGGCTCCCTGAGTCGTTTCTGCCCCGCTGCCCCGCCGCCCCGCTGACACCCTTTCACCCCCGGATGCCTCCCATGTCTGATGCCGGCCCCGGTTCGCTCGCCGAGTTCCGCGCCTTCCGCGAGCAGATGAACGCGACGATCCTGAACGCGGGCAACCTGACCATCAACCGGTTCTTCGCCCTCGACGGCCGGGCCTACGAGGCCGGCGCCCTTGGCGTCAAGACGAAGGAAATGCTGGGGCTGGTGTCGAGCATGGTGCTCCGCTGCGACGACTGCATCACGTACCACATCGTGCGCTGCCGCGAGGAGGGCGTCACCCACGAGGAGTTCCTCGAGGTCTTCGGCGTGGCGCTGATCGTGGGCGGCAGCATCGTGATTCCGCACCTGCGGCGCGCCATGGCGCGGCTGGAGGAACTCGCCGGCTCGGCCTGACCCTGGGTCCGTTATATTTGCGCCCATGTCTCAGGCCCGCATCCGCAACTTCTGCATCGTCGCCCATATCGACCACGGCAAGTCCACCCTGGCCGACCGGCTGATCGAGGCGACCGGAACCGTGCAGAAGCGCCAGATGCGCGAGCAACTGCTCGACACGATGGACCTGGAGCGCGAGCGCGGCATCACGATCAAGCTCAACGCCGTGCGGATGCTCTATACCGGGGCCGACGGGGTGGAGTACGAACTGAACCTCATCGACACCCCCGGCCACGTGGACTTCACCTACGAGGTGTCGCGGTCCCTGGCGGCCTGCGAGGGCGCCATCCTGGTGGTGGACGCATCGCAGGGAATCCAGGCCCAGACCCTCAGCAACCTCTTCCTGGCGCTCGACGCCGGCCTGGAGATCATCCCGGTCCTGAACAAGATCGACCTGCCCGGGGCGGAGCCGGAGCGGCGGGCGCAGGAAATCATCGACCTCATCGGCGCCAAGCGGGAGGAGATCCTCGCCGTCTCGGCCAAGGAAGGCACCGGCATTCCGGCGCTGCTCGAGGAGATCGTGGCGCGGGTGCCCTCGCCGCGGGGCCGCGAGGTGGCCCCCCTCCGCGCGCTGATCTTCGACTCCTACTACGACCGGTACCGCGGCGCGGTGCCGAGCATCCGTGTGGTGGACGGCACCGTCCGGCCCGGGATGGAGATCGCCTTCGGCTCCCACCCGTCGGACGTGTACAAGGTGGAGGAGGTGGGCTACCTCCAGCTGGGGCAGCGCCCGGCCGAGCAGCTCGAGGCGGGCGAAGTCGGCTACCTGGTGGCCAGCCTGCGCGACGTACGCGACGCGCGGGTCGGCGACACCATCCTCGACGCCGACGAGCGGGCCGCGGAGCTCCTGCCGGGATACCGGATCGTCAAGTCAATGGTCTTTGCCGGCGTCTACCCGACCGACTCCGACCAGTACGAGAACCTGCGGGACGCGCTCGAGAAGCTCCGGCTCAACGACGCCTCGCTGAACTACGAGCCGGAGGCATCCACCGCGCTCGGGTTCGGGTTCCGCTGCGGATTCCTCGGGCTCCTGCACCTCGAAATCGTCCAGGAGCGGTTGCAACGGGAGTTCAACCTCGACCTCATCACCACCGTGCCGACCGTGGAATACCACGTGTTCCGCACCGACGGCGAGATGCTGGTCCTGTCGAACCCGACCAACCTGCCCGACCCGGCATCGATCGACCGGATCGAAGAGCCCTACGTGAAAGCCCGAATCATGGCCCCGGCCGACTACATCGGCGCCATCATGCGCCTCGGCCAGGAGCGCCGCGGCATCTACAACGGCATGCACTACCTCGACACCAGCCGGGTGGAGTTCGACTTCGAGTTCCCGCTCGGTGAAATCGTGCTCGACTTCTACGACCGCCTGAAGTCGGTGAGCCGTGGGTACGCCTCGCTGGACTACGAGATGTCCGACTTCCGCGAGTCCGACCTCGTGAAGCTCGACATGCTGCTCAACGGCGACCAGATTGACGCCTTCAGCGTCATCATCCACCGCGACAAGGCGTACGAGTACGGGCGGAAGGTGGCCGAGAAGCTGAAGGAGCTGATCCCCCGCCAGCTGTACGCGGTCGCGATCCAGGCGGCCATCGGGCAGAAGATCATCGCGCGGGAATCGATCAGCGCGTTCCGGAAGGACGTGCTCGCCAAGTGCTACGGCGGCGACATCACCCGGAAGCGGAAGCTGCTCGAGAAGCAGAAGGAAGGGAAAAAGCGGATGAAGCAGATCGGCGCGGTGGAAATCCCCCAGGAGGCGTTCCTGGCCGTGCTGAAGGTCGACTAGCCCTCTTACCCCCGACTCCCATGCGCCGCAGCCCCGTGCTCGTCATCCAGACCGCCTTCCTCGGCGACGTCGTGCTCACCACCCCGCTCCTGGCGCGGCTCGCCGCGTGGTTCGGTCCGGTGGACGTCGTCACCACCCCGGCCGCCGCCGACCTCATCGAGTCGCACCCCGCGGTGCGCCGGGCCATTCGCTACGACAAGCGCGGTGCCGACCGGGGCTTCGGCGGCTTCCGGCGCCTGGCCGACCGGCTCGCGGAGACGCGGTATCCCCGCGTGTACCTGCCCCACCGGTCGTGGCGGTCGGCCGCGCTCGCGTTCTCCGCGCACATTCCCGAACGGATCGGCTTCGACGACAGCCCCGCCGCCTTCCTCTACTCGGAGCGGGTGTCGCGCCCGAAGGGCGTGCACGAGAGCGCCCGTCTCCTGGCCCTGGCCGGCCATTCGCGCCGGCAGGAAGGAGCCCCCCGCGTCGAGCTCGTCCTCACCGACGCCGACCGGGCGGCGGCCGCCACGTGGCTCGCCCAGCGCGGCATTGCCTCCGGCTTCGTGGCCGTGGCCCCCGGATCGATCTGGGGCACCAAGCGCTGGCCCCGGTATGCCGAGTTCGTGTCCCGGCTCGACCGGCCGGTCGTGGTCCTCGGCAGCGAGGCCGACGCGCCGCTCGCGGCCGAGGTGGCCGCCGGGGCATCGGGGCGGGCGCACTCGGCCGCGGGCACGCTCTCGCTCCGTGAATCGGCCGCCATCATCGAGCGCGCCGCGCTGCTCGTCACCAACGATTCCGCGCCCCTGCACCTCGCCACGGGCGTCGGGACGCCGGTCGTCGCGGTGTTCGGGCCAACCACGCCCTCGCAGGGGTTCGGCCCCCTCGGCGACCGGACCCGCGTGGTCCAGGAGTCGGGGCTCTGGTGCCGGCCCTGTTCCCCGCACGGGCCCGAGCGCTGCCCGTTCGGCCACCACGCCTGCATGCAGGGCATCGAAGTGGACCGGGTGCTCGACGCCGCCACCTCGCTCCTGCCGCCCGCCGTCACCGCCGGCCGCTGACATGGAGTTCGTCCTCGGCATCGACGTCGGCGGGACCAACCTCGTGGCGGGGTGCGTCGACACGGACGGACGCCGCCTCGAAGGGCTGTTCAGCGAGCCGACGCGCCCGGAGGAGGGCGCCGACGGCGTCGTGGGCCGGATGCTTGCGCTGGCACGGCGCTCGATGGCGGCCCTGCACGCCGCGGTGCCGGGCGCCGCCATTCGCGGCGTGGGCGTCGGGGCACCCGGCCCGCTCGACACCCATCGCGGCATCGTGCTGCTCACCCCCAATCTCGGCTGGGTCAACTTTCCGCTGCGCGACCGCGTGTCGGACGGCCTCGCGCTCCCCACCTTTCTCGACAACGATGCGAACTGTGCGGTGCTCGGCGAACACTGGCGCGGGGCGGCGCAGGGCACCCGACAGGCCCTCGGCATCACCATCGGCACCGGCATCGGCGGCGGGCTCATCCTGGACGGCCGCCTCCACCACGGCGCCTCCGACTGCGCCGGCGAAATTGGCCACACGACGATCGAGATGAACGGCCGGCGCTGCGCCTGCGGGAACTACGGCTGCCTCGAGGCCTACGCCTCGGGCCCGGCCATCGCACGGCGGGCCATGGAGGCCGTCGAGAGCGGCGCCGAGAGCTCGCTGCGCGAGGTCATGCGCCGGGACCCGGCCGCGGTGACGGCCCAGGTGGTGTACGAGGCCGCCAACGCCGG